>CAYRKS010000222.1:0-3255 GCA_964424855.1 uncultured Lachnospiraceae bacterium | reverse complement strand
TTCAACGACAATCTGTATCAGCAGGGCGGACAGTACCAGCAGGAGCCTCTGTATCAGGCACAGCCGATGAACGACCAGCAGGGCTATTCTCAGCAGGGCGGTATGTCGGTTAGCGGCAGCAATCTCGAGCTCAAGGTAGTTAAGCCCGAGCGTTACGACAACGTATCGCAGATCGCGAACCACCTTCTCAACCGCCGCACGGTCGTTCTCAATCTCGAGGAGACCAACAAGGAGACGGCTCGCCGCCTTCTCGACTTCCTCTCGGGCGTGACCTATTCGATCAACGGAAATCTGAAGCGCGTTGCCAACAACACCTATGTGATCACTCCCTGCAACGTCGATGTTTCGGGCGATCAGCTCAAGCGCAAGGAAGAACGCCGCGAGGACAGCAACGATCTCTACTCAAACGAGCTTTGAGCCGCTGACCGGGGAGAATTGCGACCTTGACCGGTATCATTTACATAATCGCGAAAACGGTCGATCTGATCCTTTCGCTCCTTCAGATACTCATGCTGATCCGCGCGGTCATCTCGTGGCTGCCTATCGACGAGGATTCACGCTTCGTCGAGTTCATTTACGCCGCGACCGAGCCGGTGATAGCACCCGTTCGCGCGTTGCTGTCGCGCTTTGAAGGGATCGAAAATTCGCCGATCGACATTTCGTTTTTCATAACCTTTATGCTGCTCTCTGTTTTGCAGATCATCCTTCCCACACTCTTATGAACTTTTCAACGATACAGTCCTCAATGAGCGACGAGGAGCGTATGCTCGTTCGCCGCGCCGAAGAGCTTCGAGACCGTGCGGCAGGCGGTTCTGCCGCCTGCACCGATTTTCTCTCGCCGCGCGAGGCTTTCATTCTCGCATCGCTCGGCTTTGAGACGAGGCGATCCCGCTCGGAGCTTTCGAGCGAGGAGCAATTCGGCTTTTTCTGGGGCGGATATCCCGAGGCACAGCGAAGACTGTACATTTGTCTGCCCGGGTTTTATGCCTATTCCCTTCCCGATTCGGAATCGGAGGCTGTTGAGCCGAGCGAGCTTGCAAAGCTTTTTGACGAGCTTTCGGAGCATCTTACCGCGATATACATAAAAAAGAGAGTCTATGTCGAGCTGACCCATCGCGACTACATGGGCGCGATACTCGGGCTTGGGATCGATAGGAGCCGCATAGGCGATATCGTCATGACTGAGGAGGGCGCGGTCGTTTTTGCCGAGCCGAGGATCGCGGATTACATCCGCAGCTCACTTTCCGAGGTCGGGCGCGACCATGTAAGGCTCGAGGCTGTGCCGAAGGACATAAAGCTTTCGCAAAGCTTTGAAGCTCTCAGCGGGACGGTTGCATCGGCTCGGCTCGATTCGGTCGTTTCGGAGCTTGCGAAGGAGCTGATCCGCCGCGGACTTGTCGAGCACAATTATTTCGAAGCGTCCGCCACCGATTCTCCGGTCTCGTCGGGAGATGTAATCTCGATAAGACGCGAGGGTCGTGTCAAGGGCGGAAAATTCATCGTCGATTCGGCGGACGAACTGACCGCAAAGGGTCGAATAAGACTGACGGCGCGAAAATACCTCTGACAGCATTTCACAGCAAAATTCAAATAAAGCATATATTTTTACGAAAGGAAACGGAAAATGCTCCCACCGCATGAACTCAAAAACAAGACCTTTTCCCGCGCAATGAGGGGCTACAATCCGGTCGAGGTCGATGAATACATCGAATTCGTACTCGGAAAATACACCGAGCTTTACCGTGAAAACGACGAGCTTCAGCGCAAGCTGAAATCCGCCGTCACGAAGCTCGACGAGATCAAGGGCGAGGAGGATTCGATCCGAGGCGCACTGATCGACGCAAAGCGCGCGGCTTCGAAGATCAAATCCGATGCCGAGGATCGCGCGGAGGCGATAATCCGCTCGGCAAAATCGAGCTGCAACACGATCCTTGCCGATTTCAACGAAAAGATCGAGTCGGGACGCGCGACTCTCACCGCGCTCAAGGCAGATACGCTCTCGCTGAAGCAGGAGCTTTTCGAACGCTACAGCGAGCATATACAGTACATCGATTCGCTCACCGAGGGGATCGACGAGTCGGATATTCCCGACACCTATTCGCTTCGCCGCGAGGCAGTCTCGTCGCTCAAGCAGAGCATCGCCGACGCATACGCTGAGCCGGAGACCGATGAAGCCGATACCGAGACGGAGGTCGAGGCTGTCGAACCCGAGGCAGAGCCGGAGCTTGAACCCGAGCTCGAGCCGGAATTCACGCCCGACTCCGACGAGACGATAACCTTCACCCCGACCGCCGAGAGCTACGATGAGACCGAGCAGCCGTCCGATGAGGATCCCGCGCTGACCGTAACCTTTGACAAGCTCGAAGAAAAGGTCGAGGAGCCGGAGCAGGACATCGATCTCAGCTCACTCACCATCGAGCGCGAACCGCTCAGACCCTCGAAAAAGGGCAGTCTGACCGGCTCGATCAAGGAGCTGAACAAGCGTTACAAGGACGAAGACGTGATCAACACGCCCGACAGCGACCTTGACGACGACGCGAACTATCTCGATTTTGTCAAATCCGTCACAGGAAAGGACAAGACCGACGACAAGAAGCAGGCTGATTTCGATCTGCTTTTTGACACCAAAAAGAAATGACAGCTGCCGAGCGCGGCGAAAATGCCGCGCTCGTACCAATAAAATTCTAAGGAGCCACTTAAAAAATGCCAAAGGACTATTCCAAGAGTCTTAATCTGCCCAGCACCGATTTTTCAATGCGTGCAAATCTTCCCCAGCGTGAGCCGGAGATCGCAAAGGTATGGACCGACGAAGACGTTTATCACGCAATGCTGAAGCGCAACGAAGGTCACGAACACTTCATACTTCACGACGGACCTCCCTTCTCCAACGGAAATATCCACATGGGAACCGCGATGAACAAGGTCCTCAAGGACATAATTAACAAATACAAGTCGATGGAGGGCTATTACGTCCCCTACGTTCCGGGCTGGGACAACCACGGAATGCCGATCGAATCCGCGATAATCAAGAAGAACAAGCTCGACCGCAAGAAGATGTCGATCTCCGAATTCCGCAACGCCTGCCACGCATTCGCGCAGGATTACGTTGACATTCAGATGGCTTCCTTCAAGCGCATCGGTGTTCTCGGCGATTGGGAACATCCCTATCTGTCGATGGTTCCGTATTTCGAGGATCGCGAGGTTAAGTTTTTCGGAGTAATGTACAAGAAGGTCTACATCTAAAAGGTACTCAAG
>CAYRKS010000221.1:0-3262 GCA_964424855.1 uncultured Lachnospiraceae bacterium | reverse complement strand
GTCCTTTTCTGATAATTTTTTTGAAATTTTTCGAAAAATTCTTCGCAAGGGTATGTACAAAGTCGAAAAAGTGTGGTATAATATTTGCAAAGGGCTGAACGGCTGAGGCTTTTTCGGTCTTGAGAACATCATTTACAAAAATAGGATTTGATATGTACAATAAGAATTACGATAAAAGAAAGAAGTACGATCGCAAAGAGGTCAGAGAAGCTGACAAAATCGAGACTGACGGGATTTCGGAGAGCGAAGGCTCCTCGCTTGTCTTCGGACGAAATTCTGTGCTTGAGCTGTTAAAGACCGACCGTGCGGTCGATAAGCTGTTTGTAAGGCGCGGAGAGCGTGAGGGCTCGATAACACTTATCGTTGCGAAATGCCTCGAGCGCAAGATACCGGTGGTCGAGGTCGAGAAGGCAAAGCTCGATCAGATGACCGACAATCAAAATCATCAGGGTGTTGTCGCCATGGCGGCTATGAAGGAATATTCGACTCTCGAGGACATTTTCGCGATAGCCGAGGAGAGGGGAGAGAAGCCTTTCATACTGATCGCCGACGAGATCGAGGATCCTCACAATCTCGGTGCGCTGATACGCTGTGCCGAGGGAGCGGGAGCGCACGGGCTGATAATCCCGAAGCGTCGCTCGGCGGGCTTGACCTCGACGGTATGCAAGTCCTCGGCGGGAGCGTATGAGCATTTGGCTATCGCAAAGGTAGCGAACATCGCATCCGCGATCGAGGAGCTTAAGGAGCGCAACGTCTGGGTATACTGTGCCGAGGCGGACGGAGCCTCGGTATACGACACGAAATTCGACAGTGCGACTGCTGTCGTTGTCGGAAGCGAGGGCTTTGGAGTTTCGCGTCTCGTACGCGAAAAATGCGACTTTACGATCTCGATCCCGATGTACGGAAGGGTCAACTCCTTCAACGTATCGTGTGCGGCGGCAGTGATACTCTGCGAAGCGGCGCGGCAGCTCAAGGGTTGAATCGCGAGCCGACTCACGAGATGATTCAAGAGCAGGCTCAAAGGCTTACTCACGATAAGGACGAAACAGTCAACGATGCTCCCGAAGTTTGGAGAGAAAGGACGCTTTTGCGCGGACGAAATTTGCGTTGCAAAATTTGTCGGCAAGGCCATGATCAAATATGCGCAGTGATAACTCAGAGAGCCGCAAGGACATTTCGGCGGATGAGCTGCTCGCACTTTTACACAAGAGTGTTGAAAAGCAGCCGTCGAAAAAAAGCGGCGGAAAGGATATAAGGCAGAGCCGTCCGAGCACAAAGGACTCGTCGGAGCTTAAGATCGCCGACGAGGTATACGATGATGCTAAACGCGGTCTCATGCCCGAGGGCGACGATGATGTTGACATCGAGGCTCTGATAAGCAAGTTTATAAGAGCTCCGGAAAATAAGCCCGAGCCGGAGAATGAAGATGCGATAGTTCGTGAGGTCTCGCGCTCGGACAAGTCCGAGTTTGAGGCTGAGAATGCAGAGGCTGAAGAACCGAATGAAGCGGTCGAGCTTGAGGACGAGGATGTGAAGGTGTTCGAGCCGAAAAATGATATTTCGGCGGATGCTGTTGATGATATCGAAGCTTCATTGGAGAAGGCGGATTTTAACGACATCGAGCCGATGACGGAGGAGACCGAGGCTGTTGTCTCCGAGTCCTACGCTTCGGAGGATACGGCTTCCGAGGTTTTGGAGGACGATGAGTCTTCGGATATCGTCGAGGCTTCGGAGGACTTTGGTTCGGATGAGCCGATCTCGGAAGGACGGACGGCGGTGTTTGACATCGCGAGAGTCAAGGAGCTTTCGAGCGATGAAGAAAAGCCCTCGGAGGTCGGATTGGTCTCGAACGAGCTTGCGGCAACCGAGGTGTTTGAAAAGATACATCCCGAGGATAATCAGGGGGCAAACGAAGCACCGAAGACCTACGGTCAGCCCGAGGCTGACGAGATAGACCAGACCGATCTCAATTTAATGATCGCGTTCGGTATGAACGATGAACTGAAGGACAAGGTGGGCGAGGAGAAGGCCTCCGAGATCGAAGCCGATCTTGAGAAGAAGAATGAGGAGACCATCCAGATACAGAGCATCGGAAGCTACTACGAATACACCGATCGTGCGCAAAACACCGAGATACTCACGAGATTCCGCACGGAATATTATTGGGGCATAGGGCGAATCGCGCTGGCGGCGATAATGTTCATCGCGCTTTTCTGGGTAGAGAACTGCTCGATCTTCGGAAAGAGTCTTCCGACCTTTATGCGTCCCGAGTCATATCCGGTAGTCTACGCTATGATAGATCTCCAGTTCATCGTTATTTGCGGTGCATTGGTATGGCGGCAGATATTGACCGGTGTCAAGAACATGATAAAATTGGAGCCGACACCCGAGTGCCTGACGGCGTTTATGATGATAATGTCGGCGGCGGGGACGATAGTCTCCTGCTTTATCGCTCCGAGGAGCGGATATTCGCTTTACAATCTTCCGACTGCCGCAGCTGTACTGCTCGCGCTGATCTACGAGTTTATGAATCTGAAGCGGAGCGTATTCGGCTTCAATGTGATCTCGTCCAAGCGCAAAAAGCTGGTAGTCTCGCCGGTATCCGATGCCACCGAGAGCCTTGAGCGCGAGGTGTTCGGAGAATATGTGCCTGCAGATGCTCGGATAATCCGAGTTGCGAAGACCGATTTTGTTGACGGCTTTTTTGCGAAGACCGAGTGCAAGGGACTCACACGTCCGGTGATCGGAATACTGATCCCGTCGGTGCTGGTCGTTGCGGCGGCATTCTTCTTCATTGCATATTTCAGGACGCAAAGCCTTTACACCTCGTTCGCATTGGCATTCCAGACGGTAACGGCCGTAACTCCGCTCTCGGCGTTCATAATCTACAGTTTACCCTACTATCTTGCGTCCAAGCGGGCGTATGACAACGACAGTGCGGTAATCGGCGATGCCGCCTTCGGAGATTTTGCCGATCCTTCGGTGATATCATTCGAGGACAAGGAGGTCTTCCCGACCGGCGGAGTCAAGGTTACGAGCATAAAGGTGTACGGAAACAACCGCATAGACGAGATAATCTACAATCTCGCGAGTGCGTTCACAAAGGTCGGCGGTCCGCTTGCCGAGGTATTCGGAAAGGCTTCGCACGATCTGGGACATTCGGAGAATGTTGAGATCGAGAAGGTAGAGGAGGACGGCTTCACGGTTACGGTGGATGACATTTCTGTCAGCCTCGGAAAGGCATCGTACATCGAGCGTCAGG
>CAYRKS010000220.1:0-3264 GCA_964424855.1 uncultured Lachnospiraceae bacterium | reverse complement strand
CGCCGCTTGAAACGGGGGAGGCGCGTGAATCGGTTAAGCGTCTGGAGGGTGAATCCGACGAGGAATTTCAAACCGCGATTTGTGAGGATTACACTAAAATGCAGGAGCTTTTTGCGACCGAGCTTGGGAAGAAAATAGAAATTTTCGCATATCCGAACGGTGTTTACGATTCACTGACCGAGGAAACGCTCCGCGGTCTCGGAGCGAAGGTGACGTTCACGACTCGGATCGGGATGAATCACATTGTGAAGGGCGACCCCGAAAGCCTCTATCTTCTGCGCCGCTACAGCATCAATCAGCATACCGATCTCGACGATCTTCAGAGATATCTCGACGGCAAAGAGCCGAGGGACTGATCTAAAGTATCGACCAAATGTAAAAAAATTCGGAGAATTTATGAAGGTACTTGTACTATCAATAACCGCGGGCGGCGGTCACAATGCCACTGCGAAGGCGATCTGCGACTATCTTAAAGCTATCGGCTGTGAGGCGGAAATGCTCGACACGTTCAACTATGTCAGCCGCTTTCTCGGCGAGACAGTATCGAAGGGATATCTGATCACCGCAAGCAAGACAAGGTTTTTATACAAATGCTGCTATAGATTGGCGGAAATGCGCAAAAAATCCCGCAGTGATGCCTCACCGACCCGAATGAGCGCGGATTTGATGGCGGATAAGCTGTTCAAATATATTGAAGATTATGACCCCGATGTGATAATCTGCACGCACATTTTCGCGGGGATAATACTCGACATACTCAAGGAGCGTTCGATGCTCCGCGCAAAATGTATCGGCATTTTGACCGATTACGCCTTCCATCCCTTCTGGGAGGAGGCACTTCACCTCGATTATGTGGTCGTTCCGAACGAGCTTTTGACGGCTCAGGCGATAAAAAAGGGCTATCGTGAGGAGCAGGTGCTGCCGCTCGGAATACCGATCAACCCGAAATTCTCGGTGCAGGTTTCACAGAGCGAGGCGCGCGCACGGCTCGGACTCGATCTAAACAAGCGGACTGTGCTTCTCATGAGCGGCAGCATGGGCTACGGAAACATCGAGGAGACGGTCGAGCAGCTCGACCGCGTTACATATGATTTCCAGATAATCACGGTCTGCGGAAACAATTCGGCGGCGAAGGCTAAGATCGACGGCATGAAGACCAAAAAACGCATACTGAATCTCGGATTTGTTGACTATGTTGATCTTTTGATGGACGCTTCGGATTGCATAATCACGAAGCCGGGCGGTCTCACCTCGTCAGAGGCGATGGCGAAGGGACTGCCGATGATCATAATCAACCCGATCCCGGGTCAGGAGGATCGCAACACCGAGTTTTTCACGAACAACGGAGTCGCAATGGCGGTCTCTAATACGCTTCCGATCGATGAGGTCATGTATCATCTCCTTGCAAATCCGAAGCGGCTCGACATCATGCGCGAGTCGATCGCTCAGATAGCAAAGCCCGATTCGACCAAAAATATCTGCGAATTCGCCAAAAAAATCGCCGAATAAACGGAGATTATTTCCGATATACCCATAAAGGAGAATAAAAATGACCGATTACGAGAAGATGAAATCGGGTGAGGTATATGTTTGCGCCTCCGAGGAGCTTGGCGCGATGCAGACCGAATGCCTCGAGAAATTATACGATTTCAATCAGACTCGCCCGTCCGAGGGCGAAAAGCGTACCGAAATGCTCAAGGAATTGCTCGCCGAATTCGGCGAGGGCAGCTACATCGAGCCGCCGCTCCACGCGAATTGGGGCTGTCACACGCATTTCGGGAAGGGGATCTATGCGAATTTCAACCTGACTCTCGTGGATGACGGCGATATTTTCGTCGGAGACCACACGATGTTCGGTCCGAATGTCACGATCTCGACCGCCGGACACCCGATCGCGCCCGAGTTGCGCGGAAAAAATGTCTGCCAGTTCAATATTCCGGTACATATCGGCAAAAATGTTTGGCTCGGCGCGGGAGTCATCGTCCTGCCCGGCGTAACTATCGGTGACAACACGGTCATCGGCGCGGGAAGTGTCGTTACGCGCGACATCCCGTCGAATGTTGTTGCATTCGGAACGCCCTGCAAGGTCGTTCGCGAGATAAACGAACGTGACCGAGAGTTCTATTTCAAGGACAAACGCCTCGATCCTTCGATCTTCGAAGCGGTAAAGGATAATTAAAAAAGGGAGGATTATCCTCCCTTTTTTATTCCTCGAATGATAATATAAAAACGCTCCCCCTCGGCGCGCATTATGCGCATATCCGAGGGGAAGCTTTCAGGAAGGAAAGGATAATAGCTTGAAGAAAAAATCGCGGATATATGCTATTCGTTGTTTTCGCAGTGCCGATAGCAGCTCTTGCCCAATGCGGCGACCGCTCCGAGGATTATCGCGAGATATACAAGCTCAAAGAGATAATCAAAGTGCGGCAGCTGCGCGGAGAGCTGATACAGCTGCGGAGGGGAGAGCAGCATTATCGGATCGATATAGCTCAAAAATTTGATCCCCATCTGCGAAAGCAGCTTAGGTAAAAGCGTTATGATCAGAAGGATCACATAGCTGTAAAATGTGTTTTTGATGAATACCACCATGCAGAAGCTGAATATCCCGAGTCCGCACGAGAACAGAAGCTTGAATATCAGCTCGATGATATACCAGACAATTATCGGTATCCCGCTGTCGGTCGAAGAAAAGCTCGGAAAGCTGACAAGCGGTATCATCAGCGAGGGCGAATTTGTCGAGGTGAGATAGGATATGATATCGATCACCGAGAACAAAAGGACGAGCAGAGATATCGAGGCGCAGATCACGCGCATTTTCAGCTGCAAGGTTTTTCGCCTGCCGTTTTTGGTCGTTGACAGTATGCTCCAAAAGCATTTTTCGGTGTCCTTCTTTTGATAATCGATCGTCGCGGCGGTGCAGGCTATCAGGATTATGCACACATATATTCCGATCGGAGAGGTACCCGAGAGGAGCTTTTCAAGATGAGAATCGAACACCAGCTGCCCGCGGATATTTTTTTCCTCGTAGGCTCTCGCAAGATATGAAAGCCGTGAGCTTATCGTCCCAATCGGCTCGAGACGCGCGGAGGCATCGGCGAAAGACTTATTGTATTCAATGAATTCGGAGGAGGATATCTTTCCGCCGAAATAGAGATCGGTCATCTCCTGCTCACGGTCGGTTATCGCTTTCAGCCGTTCGAGCTCCGAGGCGACATACACGCTCTGCTCGTCACGATCCATTTTGGAAAGAAGCTCACAGTATTC
>CAYRKS010000219.1:416-3295 GCA_964424855.1 uncultured Lachnospiraceae bacterium | reverse complement strand
GAGCGCGTCCACTATGTCGCCGTTTAAGAGAATATCGAGCTTTACGAGCTTTGAGGGAACATATCCGCTCAGCTCGTAGTCGAGCGAGGCGTAGCCCTTTGAGCGCGATTTGAGCGCATCAAAGAAGTCATAGATGATCTCATTGAGCGGGAGATCGTAATGAAGCTCGGCGCGGTCGGTGTCGATGTAGGTCATGTTGATGAAATTGCCGCGGCGATCCTGGCAGAGGTCCATGAGTCCGCCGACATACTCGGGCGGAGTGATTATGCTCGCCTTTACCATCGGCTCGTAGGCGATGTCGATCTCGTCGGGATTCGGATAGTTCGAGGGGTTGTCTATATACACCGTCTCGCCGTTTTTCTTTGTGATCTCGTAGATAACGCTCGGCGCGGTCGTGATGAGATCGAGATTGAACTCGCGCTCGAGGCGTTCCTCGATTATCTCCATGTGCAACAGTCCCAAGAAGCCGCAACGGAAGCCGAAGCCCAGAGCCGCCGAGGTCTCGGGCTCAAAGGTCAGAGCCGCGTCGTTGAGCTGGAGCTTTTCGAGTGCGTCCTTGAGGTCGCCGTAATGTGCGCCGTCCGCAGGATAGATTCCGGCGTAGACCATCGGGTGTACCTCCTTGAAGCCGGGGAGCGGCTCGGACGCGGGATTTTCCGCACTCGTTACCGTGTCGCCGACTCGGGTATCGCCGACCGACTTTATGCTCGCGGTGATGTAGCCGACATCTCCCGCCGAGAGAGTTTTTCCCTTGCTCAGACCGAACGGCTCCATGTATCCGACCTCTACAACGTCGAATTCCGCACCGGTGGACATGAGCTTTATGCGGTCGCCCGCCTTGAGAGTGCCTTCCATGACGCGGATATTTACGACGACTCCGAGATAGCTGTCATAATAGGAGTCGAAAATAAGGCAGCGCAGAGGCGCGTTTTCGTCTCCCTCGGGAGCGGGTATGTCGGAGACTATCTTGTCGAGTACCTGATCGATATTGAGTCCGGTTTTTGCCGATACCGCAGGGCAGCCCTCTGCCGGGATGCCGATTATGTCCTCGATCTCGGCGCGTACCTTTTCTACATCCGCGCTCGGAAGATCGATCTTGTTGATGACCGGGACGATCTCGAGATTGTTGTCGATCGCAAGATATGCGTTTGCGAGGGTCTGAGCCTCGACTCCCTGTGTCGAGTCAACGATCAGTATCGCGCCCTCGCAGGCGTTGAGCGAGCGCGAGACCTCGTAGTTAAAGTCAACGTGACCGGGGGTGTCGATAAGATTGAGCGTGTATATCTCACCGTCGGGCGCGTGATAGTCGAGCTTTACGGCGCGCGCCTTGATGGTTATTCCGCGTTCGCGCTCGAGGTCCATGTTGTCGAGCAGCTGCTCCTCCATGTCACGCGAGGCAACGGTGCTGGTGTATTCGAGTATTCTGTCGGCAAGCGTGGATTTGCCGTGGTCGATATGCGCGATTATTGAAAAGTTTCTGATTTTTTTCTGTCTTTCGGATGGCATATTTTTCTCCTAATATCGTTTGATTTTTTGTTTTTTTATCATTTTCACTGCTCGATAAGTCCGAGTTCCGCCTTTAGCGCGAGTATGCGCTCGACCGATTCGTCAAGACGCTCCTCGGATATCCTTCCCGACCTCACGGCCTCGAGTATCGCCGAATAGTTATCCTCAAGCTCGGAGCAGCAGATTATATCGTTGCCTGCCTCGAATGCGAGGACTCCCGCTTCGCCGTCGGCGTAAATATTCGCAACGGCATCCATCGAGAGATCATCGGTCAGTATAACACCGTCAAAGCCGAGCTCGTTTCGAAGGATGTTATGGACGTTTTTTGACAGCGACGCGGGATATTCCGTGTCCATGCAGAGTACGGTATTGTGCGAGATCATTACAGCATCGGCTCCCGCCTCTATACCCGCGATAAAGGGCAGAAAGTCGCGCTCGACAAAGCTTTGATAGCTGCGCGTGTCGGTCGCCGTGCCGGTGTGTGTGTCAACATTTCCGCCATAGCCGGGGAAGTGCTTGAGAGTTGTTCCGACTCCCTCGCTCGATTCGACGAAGGTTTTGACATATTCTATCGCCGCCTCGAGGTCTCCTGCCGAGCGGTAGTAGATGAACTCGCTTTTGTCGGTCGAAATATCCGCGACCGGCGCGAGATTGAGATTTATCCCGAGCGAGCTCAAAAGCTCACAGCGTTCTTTGGTGTCGGCTTCGACACTGCCGCTTTTAAGCAGCTCGCGCGGAGCTTTGAACGGCTCGAAGCGGTACTGAGGATATTTCGATACTCGAACGACCGTTCCGCCCTCCTCATCGACCGCGATGAGCAGCGGTATATCCGATGCCGCTTGAAGCGATCCGATGTATTCGGCAGCCTCGGTTGCTGTGCGAGCCTTAAAATCCGAGGCAAAGAGAACGTATCCGCCGAGATGATATTTTTCGATGCTTTCGATTGCCGCAGCTTGGCTTGAATCGATACGAACGAGCATGAGCTGTCCGACCTTTTCCTCGAGCGTCATCGATTCGATAAGCTCTGCGATCCTGCTTGGCTCGGCGATCGCCTCGGTCAGCGGCGGCTCGGTCTCATCGGGATCGTCGGGTGCGACTATTCGTGTTATTTCGGGCTCCTTCACCGATGTATCGGCGCAGCCGAGAAGCAGTAACGGAAGGGTCAAAAGAAGAGATAAAAATCGTTTCATTTGAAATACCCCATAGGATCGACTGCCGCATCGTCCTTGTAAACATTGAGATTGAGATGTGCGCCTGTCGTGTAGCCCGAGGTGCCGACATAGGCTATGACCTGACCGCGCTTTACCTTGTCTCCGACCTTTACGTTCGACTTTGAAATGTGCGAATAAAAGGTCGCAAGTCCTCCGCCGTGG
>CAYRKS010000219.1:0-406 GCA_964424855.1 uncultured Lachnospiraceae bacterium | reverse complement strand
ATAGCTTCCGTCCGCGTAGTTATACGAGACCTCGATCACCGTTCCGTCGTTGCAGGCGTATATCTCTGTACCGTAGGGCGCGGGAATGTCTATACCGTTGTGGAATTGCTGTCTTCCCGTGACCGGATGTATCCTCCAGCCGAAATAGCAGGATACAGTCGAGTTCTTTGACGGGAGCGGCCAGAGAAATTCGCCGCCGACATAGGCTTGATTGGTAGATTTTTGAAGCTCCGCCAGCTTTTCGGCGCGCTCCTTGCTGTAGCGCTCCTCCTCTGCCATCACCTTTTCCAAAAGCGCACTCGCGCTGCTGAGATCCTGCTCCGCGCTCGCAAGAAGCTTCTTTGCCTCCTCGAGGTCGGAGTCGAGCTCGAGCTTTCGTTCATCGAGCTTTTCGCGCTGCTCGATT
>CAYRKS010000218.1:0-3301 GCA_964424855.1 uncultured Lachnospiraceae bacterium | reverse complement strand
AGGGATCGCTAAACCCCAATATATTCTGACTTAAAGGAGATGATACGAATGGATAGAGCTGAAGCTCTGAAAGAACTGAAAGCAATGCTTGAAAAAGCCGAGGCAGGACCACACTATTCGATCGAACAGGTGCAGGAAGAAATAGAAGCACTCCTTGCGCCGCAGAATCAGGTGTACCTCACCGGAGATACCCACGGTTCCTTCGAGCGCGTGATCAATTTCTGCCGCCAGATGGAAGTGCAGCCTGAAAACACCTTTATTATCTTAGGCGATACAGGCTTGAACTACTACAATGATGGTAGTGACCGCAGTGGATAGAAGGAACTCGCCAAGGTACCGATAACGTTTTTCTGTCTGCATGGAAATCATGAGATGCGACCATCTAAAGCTCTTGGCTATGAGCGTCGAGAGTATCATGGCGGTCAGGTTTGGGTAGAACCCGAGTATCCGAACATACTCTTTGCCATCGACGGCGAGGTCTATGACTTCAATGGACACTCCTGCCTTGTAATCGGAGGCGCCTACAGCGTGGATAAGTTTTATCGTCTGGCAAGAGGTTGGAGTTGGTTCCCCGATGAGCAACCCTCTCCGGAAATCAAGGCGAAGGTTGAGCGAGTTCTCTCTGAGCACAATTGGAAAATTGACGTTGTATTATCCCACACCGGACCTCTGAAGTATGAACCGGTTGAGGCTTTTCTCCCCATGGTTGACCAGAGCAGCGTCGATAAGACCACGGAGATGTGGCTAGACGAAATCGAATCCAAACTGGATTATGAGCGGTGGTATTTTGGACATTACCACATTGAGAAGGAGATCGACAAGATCCGGATCATGCATAACGATTACACGCTTTTGCCACAGGAAATCTCTGTTGCTGCAGAGAAGGATTTGATCCGGAGAATGCATCGTCAGGCAGAAATCGTCGAGGCATTAGGACGATTAGACGATGCTCCGACTGAAGGCGAAGGAAAGGAACAGGTATGAGTACATATTACGATTTTATGGTGGAAGCCCGATACGATGGCAAATGGTATAATATCGACTTCCACACCAAGGACATTGATGGAAAGATGCGGCATCAGTATCTGGCCACGGTATCACGGAGTTTCCTTGGAAATTTGGAGAACCTTGTTGATGGTGCCTGGACGTTAGGCTTTGATGAGCTTGCCGAAGGCACACAGAATATATTACTGGATCAGACTGCCGCTGAAGCTGAGGACAGTCTGCGCCTGGAGCAGTTCTATGTTGCGGGCAGTCTTGCCGATTTCGAGAAGTTGCTGAACAATCCATATCAGATGGAGTACTACGTCACCCGCAATCAGATCGCAGCCTACGAATCCCACAGAATTGATGAAATCAATGAGTTTCTGACGGCACATGAGCTATTGGAACTCCCGCAAGCGGCACGGCACGAGTATGTTTTATATCGCTGGAACGACAGCTTTGCGAACGAGGAATTTATTAAGTCAATGGTAGATCGCCTGAAGTATCTGGTGGAGTGCTTCAACGAGTCGCTTCCGTATCGCAGGGACATGTCCTATGGTGATCGTGTCGCCACCCAAGTCCGTGTAATCTATCGGATTTCTTAAGGAGGAAATATGAACTACTTCATTGCTGACCTGCATCTCTTCAATCGAAATCAAACAGACGAGGGAAAGAACCACGATGGGCGTCCGTTTGCTACAGTCGATGAGATGAATCAGTACATTCTTGAACATTGGAATGCCAAGATCAACAATGGCGATACCGTCTACATCCTCGGTGACATGGCCATGCGAGGAAGAAACGAAGACCTGATTTCTCTGGTTGCAAGGCTGAAAGGGAAAAAGGTTTTACTTCGAGGAAACCACGATGATCTGTCCGATTACCGATACAAACAGCTTTTTGCTGAAATCACAGACTATCTGGAAGTAACCGAAAGCATCGACGGACAAGCGTATAAGCTTTGCCTGATGCACTATCCCATTTTGATGTGGAACGGGCAGCATCGTGGTTCTATCCTGCTTTACGGTCACACGCACTGCACGATTGAGGAAACCTTCTTCCAGAGGTGCATCACCGAACTCAACGAAAATAAGAAACTGGAGATCCAGAACGGCAAGAAGATCCGCGCGATCAATGTCGGCTGCATGATGCCATATATGGGTTATGAACCCAGAACATTGAAGGAGATTCTGGCTGCATACGAAAACTAGAAAGGAGAACTCCCAATGCTTCCGAAAGAGTTGTTCATTCGCACCCTCGAAAAAATCCAAGAACAGCGTGCTCGAATTTCTGAACTCGATCTTGCGCTGGGAAAGATGTGTGACGGGTTTGTTTGCTTTGATAAGGATAACCTCTACCTGTCCGCGCTTCTTGACCTCCTCAAATACACTATGGACGATCAATATGACAATATCGATTGGTGGCTCTATGAAGCCCCTGACGCAGGTTATACGATCTGGTGGAACGAGGACGGCAAGGAAGTCTCTGTTGACTTGACCGAAGCCAGTGCCCTCTATGACTACCTCGCCGAGGCTGCCACGCAACGGAAATCTTTAGGGAAGGATCACGAACACTATGAGGATTGAGGATCAATTCTATGAAATAACACTTGATGATTACGGGAGTCCGGCATACTGCTCGTTTGATAAGCAGTATGCTGGTACAATGGACATGCTGGTAGACTTCTTCCGCGCTTTGGAGACAATCAAAGAGCCCGGAGTCTATGTCAGCGGGCTCATGGATGCCTTCCAGCGTTATCGGCAGGGATACCACGATGCTTCAGCCTATGTCGCCCTGGGTGAACGTAGGCTGATTCGCCCGATGACTGTATGTGCCATATTGTCTAAGGATGCCACACCCTTCTTCTATGAGCACACGAATGTATGGGGATTTCCATACTATATCAGCTCCGAGAAAATGCATGCTGACCTCGTTTACCTCCGGAAAGGCGAACAGTTTATGCGCTATGTAAAGGCGGCCATTGCCTCGCCCAGATACGGCACTGAGGAAGATTGCTGTCGTGCGCCAATAGATGGTTGCTTCTGGGGGCATCCCAAAGTGCTCGCATTGGATGAAGGCATTCTCTTCAATCGGATCATGTTTTGCGATCACATTTACGAGACCGAAGGTGAGATGCGTAGAGATATGATAGAGCCTACAGACATTGATTTCACCGGTTTCTTTTCCGATGTATTTGGTGATGGCTAAAAGGCAGAACGCATAAGGAGGACATCGACAATGAAAATTATCGACTTTGAACTAAAAGGAAATATGGTTCGTTTCTTCCTCGGAAATGATACGGATGAGGACTATCATG
>CAYRKS010000217.1:0-3358 GCA_964424855.1 uncultured Lachnospiraceae bacterium | reverse complement strand
TATGACCTCCTCGGGAGTTTTTTTGAGCTTGTACTGCATATGTATCGGCGAGGTCGCGACAAAAACGTGCAGACGCGCCGAATTCGCACGCTTTATCGCCTCGTATGCCGCATCGATGTCTCCCGGAAGCGCACGCGCCAGTCCGCAGATCGTCGAATTTTTTATCGTACCCGCGATCTCGGCTACCGAGTCGAAATCGCCCTTCGACGAGATCGGGAAGCCCGCCTCTATAACATCGACCCCGAGCCGCTCGAGCTGTCTTGCCACCTCGAGCTTTTCCTCGGGATTCATCGAGCAGCCGGGTGCCTGCTCACCGTCCCGCAGGGTCGTGTCGAATATTTTAATGCTTCTCATATCATATTCCTTTCTCATCCGGATCAAGCGAGCCGCTTCCGCGCTCCACCGCAACGACTCCGGTGCGGCACATCTCGATTATACCGTAGGGCGCGACAAAATCGATGAAGGCATCGAGCTTTGAGGGCTGTCCCGTCATTTCTATGCACATCTCGTCAGGAGTGAAATCGACCACCTTGCAGCGAAAAACATTCACCGCATCGATTATTTCTCCGCGTGTCAGGCTCGTAGCCTTGAGCTTTATAAGCATGAGCTCGCGAAGCACGGTCGATTCGGGCGGCATTATGTCGATCCTTACAACATCGTGCAGCTTTCTGAGCTGCTTTATTATCTGCTCGCGGGTCGCATCGTCGCCGCGGGCGGCTATGGTTATGCGCGAATATTCGTGATTCTCGGTCTCTCCGACCGTCAGACTGTCGATATTGAAGCCGCGCCGCGCAAACAAACTCGATACTCTCATAAGCACACCGTATTGGTTCGCGACCAGCACGCCGACAACAAACTTGTCACTGTTCATTGGCTTTCCTCACTGTTAATTTCTTCATCGCTTCGACTTACCGTCATGTCGCTCTCTATTTTGCAGTCGATAACGCAGGTACGCGGCTTTTTGCGCCCGACAAAAGCGACCGCTTTTTCGAGCGCGGCGCAAAGCTCCTCAAGGCTTCTTGCCGAAAATCCGACCGCGCCGAACGCCTCGGCGACCTTTACAAAATCGGTCGCGCGCTTAAGCTTTGACTGGCTCGTTCGCGAATAGAGCCGCGTTTGAGCCTGTCTGACCATTCCGAGCTCGGAGTTGTTCATTATGATAACGACCAGCGGTATGTTATAGCTCACCGCAGTGGCAAGCTCATTGAGATCCATTCCAAAGCTGCCGTCTCCGGTAAAAAGCAGCGTGGGTTTACCGCTCGAGAGCGATGCTCCGATCGCCGCTCCCATTCCGAAGCCCATCGTTCCGAGTCCGCCGCTCGTCAAAAAGCTGCGTTCGCCAACTATCGGATAATACCGCGCCGCCCACATCTGATGCTGACCGACATCGGTCGCGACATTCCAGCCCCTTGTGTACTCGGCGGCGGAACGGATAATCGAATAGGGTGTGAAGTCGCTTTCATTACCGAGCCGAGCCTCGAAGCGTTTCTTCGCCTCAAGAGTCGAATCGAGCCAACCTTGATCCTTTGTCTGAGGCAAAGCCTCAAGCAGCAGCTTCAGCGTGAGCCGCATATCGCCGATGACATACGCCGCATCGCGTATGTTTTTATCTATCTCAGCCGGATCGATATCAAATTGAACTACCCTCGTCTTGCTGACATATTCACCGTGCGAGCCGACGGCACGGTCGGTAAAGCGTGCGCCGAGCGCGATCATCACATCGGCGCGCCGAGCCGCCTCGCAGGCATATGGCAGACCGTGTATACCGGTCAGTCCGAGCTTTTTCGAAAAATCGCTCGGAATCGCCGAAAGCCCCATGAGACTGCATCCGATCGGCGCGGATAGCCTTTCCGAAAGCTCGGTGACGAGCGAGGTCGTTCCCGCACTCACCGCTCCTCCGCCGCAGTAGATAAACGGACGCTCGGCACTCGAAATTATCGCAGCCGCATTTGAAATATCCTTCAAAAGCTCGGGAGCGACTCTCTGCTCGAACGGCTCATGAGCCTCGGGAAGCGGAGTGTCACAGCGCGCCGCCTGTATATCACGCGGGATATCCACGAGCACCGGTCCCATTCTTCCGCTCCTCGCAATAAAAAACGCCTCGCGCAGGATCGCTCCGAGCTTGTTTACGTCCTTGACTATGTAATTGTGCTTGGTTATCGGCATGGTTATGTCGGCGATATCCAGCTCCTGAAACGAATCGCGTCCGATCTGATCCGAATCGACATTTCCGCAGATCGCGACCATAGGTGTCGAATCGAGATATGCGGTCGCGATCCCGGTAACGAGATTTGCCGCGCCGGGTCCCGAGGTCGCGATAACGACTCCGACCCTTCCCGAGGCACGGGCATAGCCGTCGGCGGCGTGTGCCGCGCCCTGCTCGTGCGCGGTCAAAATGTGCTTGAGCTTTCGACGGTTTCGTTCGAGCGCGTCGTAAATATCCAGTACCTGTCCGCCCGGATAGCCGAAAACGGTGTCCACTCCCTCGGCGATCAGACATTCGACAACAACATCCGCACCGATGCGTTTATGTGGCAATAGCTTCACTTCCCCAAAAAATAATTCTCTGCTTTATTATATCACAGTACGAGCATTTTGTCAAGCATACAAAAAAGCTCCGAGTGATTTTCCCGAAAAAGCTCGAAAAAAATCACTCGGAGGTCTCAAAGGCTCATCAGCCGATCAAGGGCTTGAGATTCACTCAGCGGCAGGAATCGCAGCTCTTCTTTACGAAGGACTCGCAGTCGATGCACTGACATACGGTCGGGTTCGGCTCGTGAGTCGCGATGCGGACGGTGTTGAGCGTGCAATAGTCCTGAGTCTGGCAGTGATTGCGGCACTGCTTGACCGAGCATTCGATGCTGGTGTTGGGAGTCTTGTTTTCCATGTTTTTTCTCCTTGTGATACGGTTTTATATCCCGCTTTTTTTGAAGCGCATACGCGCTACGGGAATATTGTTGCCGCGAAGGCGAAAAATAATACAGTCGATCAAAATGGAAAATTCATACAACTCCGCATATTTTATCGAGCCAATGCGAGATCAAAAGCCCTGCCATTCCGTAAACACAGCGGCTTTGGGTTATCAGCTCCGCACCGCTTTTTTCGATGCTCTCGAGCCTCGGATCGTCGGCAAGGTGCGGATCGATCTCAAAGCGTACAGCCTCTGGCGCGAGAAATGCCGCCGCCTTAAGTGCTTCGGCTATGCCGTCCCCCTCGCAAAGCTCACCAGCTCTGAGATTCGCTCCCCTATAGTGCTTTCGATCGATAATTATCGCCGAGCCGATCGGCTCGAGCTGCTTTCCGAGCTTAAAATATATGCTCGAAGCCTCTCTCGAGGCTCCGAATGCCGACGCGGTTA
>CAYRKS010000216.1:0-3368 GCA_964424855.1 uncultured Lachnospiraceae bacterium | reverse complement strand
GGACCCGACTTCTCGTCGTGAATGCCCTTGAGCGGCGTGACCTCGTAGCCGCCGATGTTCAGCGACTCAAACGCCTTTACCTCGGTGAAGGACGAAAGCTGCGGCATCCGGTCAACGCGCGGCTTTATCAGCTCGCCTACCTTGTCCGAGCCGTAATAGTCCAGACGATATCCCTCCGGAACGTGCGAGAAGCCCGGGATTATCATGTCTATATCCACAGGATACAGATGATCCGAGTGGGTGTGCGTGATCAGAACATTCTTTACGTTCAGAAGATCGAGATTGTTCTTCAAAAAGTGCGCATAGGTGTCCGCCGGGAAATCGATCAGAAGCTGATCGTCAATGATCGCCTGTGATCTCGTGCGGATAGCGCGTCCGCCTACCTCGCGCGAGCGGCGGCAAGCCTCGCAGTTGCACCAAAGTGCCGGGATCCCTTCGGCTGCTGCAGTTCCGAGAAACTGAAATTTCATAATAATTTGACCTCGTGGTGATATATGAATATGATAGATATATATCTATTGCGCATATCGAGAATATCTAAATATGCACCCAAAGGCAAGACTCGGATTTTTCCAAGCCTTGCCATTTTCAGTGATTATTTGGTGTTGTAGCTGTCCGAAAGATCGACGATCTTCTCCTCAACTACCTTCTTTGCTCTGCCTGCGCAGCTGTCGATGCGCTTCTTGAGCTCGCCGTAGAACTCGTCACCGTCGATCGGAAGGTCTACCCAGTCGTTCTTCCAGGACGAAAGCATCATCGCGTTGCAGATCGAAAGTCCGTTGATGCCCTCGTAGCCCGAAGCCAAAAGCTCCGCACCATCGACCAGATGATCGGTGAAGTTCTGGAAAATTCCTCTGTGCTGCGGCCCCTCGTTCTCAAACTCGAAGACCTGCTTTTCGGTCGCGGGTGCGCCGAAGCCGTTCGGACAGGTTCTGAGGAACTCGAGCGCATCGGTCTTGTTCTTGATGAAGGTCAGGGTTCTTCCCTCTGCGACCAGCTTGCCCATCGAGCCGGTGATCTCGAGACGGTTCGTGCCGGGAGCCTCGCCCGTGGTCGTGATGAATACGCCCGACGCGCCGTTAGCATACTCGGCATATGCCGTTACATCGTCCTCGACCTCGATGTTGTGATAGTGTCCCTCGTGGCAGAAGGCGTGAATGCGCTTCGGCATTCCGAAGATCCACTGCCAAAGGTCGAGCTGGTGCGGGCACTGATTCATCAGAACGCCGCCACCTTCGCCGTCCCACGTTGCGCGCCAGTCGCCCGAATCGTAGTACGCCTGAGTTCTGAACCAGTTCGTGATGATCCAAACACAGCGGTAAAGCTCACCGAGCTCGCCGCTCTGAACGATCTCGCGCATCTTCTGATACATCGGGTTCGTGCGCTGATTGAACATCATGCCGAACGCCTTGCCGCTTGCCTTAGCCGCAGCCATCATCTCCTCGACCTGCTTCGTGTAAACGCCTGCGGGCTTCTCGGAAATGACATTGATGCCCAGCTTGAACGCATCGATCGCGATCGGCGGGTGGGAGTAGTGCGGTACCGCGATCTCGATCGCGTCAACGAGACCAGACTTCAAGAGATCGATGTGATTGTCAAATACCGGAATGTCCGGATACTTTGCCTTTGCCGCCTCGAGCTTCTTCGGGTTGGTGTCGCAGATCGCCGTCAGCTCGGCGTTATTGACCTTGCCGCTGAAAAGCGTCTCGCAGTGACCCGAGCCCATGTTTCCGTAGCCGATTATGCCGTATCTTACCTTATCCATTTTATGTAAACCATCCTTTCGGGATAAAATTTCTGTTTTGCAAGAATATTATACCACATCCATTCGAAAAAATCAAGTGGTTTTTCAACATTTTTTACATAAAAAATATAGCATTTCGCCCAAAGGAGAAAATTTTTCGAGAAATCATTTCAATCTGAGAGTTAAGAGCCTTCAAAAAACCGTTTTCGCCGCACGGACGCAAATAGCTTCCTAAAATATTATATAGTCTTTTCCGATCGTTGTCGAAAAAGGCTCCGAGGCTTCTCACTCTTGACCGTTAACCGCTCACCCGAAGCCTCTACGGCTTGCGGATCACGTCCACTCGCTCGATCCCGTACCGTTCGAACAGCTCGACAGCCTCGCGGTTTATCACCTCGCCCGATACCGCTATCGGTATCGCCGGCGGGCAGGAGATCGTCGGCGACGCGCAGATACGCCCCTCGGCTTCGCTCACGGGGATCAGCTCGTGCGGTGCGAAAATCGCCTCGCGGATCGATATCGCTCGCGGCGGTATCACTATCGGAAGATATTCCGCCTCAGAATAGCTTCGAGAATTCTCACCCAAAACCGTTAATAATCGTTCAAAATCACTCGGAGCATTTTGGGGTGTCGCCATCAGTACAACATATGCGGAATCGGCATATTCGCACTCGATCCCACCGTCGCGAAGCAGCTGCGCAAGTCCGCCGCCGTCCATGCCGTCAGGCGCGCGAAGCACTATCCGAAGCGGATCACTGCTCTCGACCTCCCAGCCGTTTTGTGCCAATCTCCGCTTAATGCCCTCGATCCGCTCGACCGTCTCGGCAAGCTCTCCTCTGAACCGCTCGGCTAAATATCGATTGCATATGTCGAGTGACCCGAGGATCAAATAGGACGGACTCGTCGAGCCGAAAAGCTCGAGTGTCGCCTTTGCATTCGCCGCTTCGGACGCAAGCCTCGCCCCGAGATGTAGATACGCTCCGCCGGTGAAGACGGGCAGTGTTTTGTGTGCCGAATCGCAGCAGGCATCCGCTCCGAGCGTCATCGGATGTATATCCTCACTCAAAAATTTCAAATACGCTCCGTGAGCATTGTCGATAAGCAATAAAACTCCGCGCTTGTGGCATACCTCGGCGATCGATCTCACATCGATCACTCGCCCCAGATAATTCGGACTCGTCAGATATACCGCCTTCGGCAAAGTATCCATCCCCTCGAGCCGTTCCTCCAAAAGCTCGGGCGTGATCTCGCAGTCGCAGAGTGAGACCGAACCCTTCGGCGCAAGCCATTCGACCTCGAAGCCGATCAGCCCCGCCGCATATACGAAGGATTTGTGAACATTCCGCGCCGCTAAGATCAGCCTGTTTGTGCTTGTCCCGACCGCCAGTGAAAGCATCGCGCGTATGCACTGACTCGACCCCTCGGTCGAATAAAAGGTCGCCGCACTTCCGAAAAGCCGACTCGCATTCGTTTCGCTCTCGGCAATTATTCCGTCCGCTTCGTATAGCGAATCCGCACCCGATATCTCGGTGATGTCGAGCCGCTCCACTCCGAAAAACGGTGAAAACCGCTCAAAAGCGTCAATGTTTGCCGAGTCGATTTTTTTCGCCTTGCCCCGAGACTC
>CAYRKS010000215.1:0-3412 GCA_964424855.1 uncultured Lachnospiraceae bacterium | reverse complement strand
AGCGCAAACATTTACAGCAAATCATGTGTCCGTAAGGTCTCGTCCGAAGGTAGCAAGCAACCGATCGTATCTTCCGCCTTTAAGAACCGGCTCTCCCGCATTCGCGATGTAGCCCCTAAAGAGCACTCCCGTGTAATAGTCGAATTTAGGTACAATATCTAAGTCTAGCATAATATATTCGCCATATCCCGCGCTTATCAACATATTATACAGTCTTTCAACATAATCGAGAGCCGCTTCAGCCTCTGCAATGCCATTCGCAATTTCACGTGCTTCAGCAAAAATTTCAGCACCGCCGAAAAGCTGTGGAAGCTTTCTGAGTCTGTCATCAAATTTCGAATCTGCATTCTTCTGATAACGTACATATCGCTTTTCCTCGACATAACGTCTCAGCTCCGCGTCCTCTTCATCGTTCAGATTATAAGATTCAACGATCGAATTAAAGAAGCCCGCGTGTCCGATCTCGAGCTTATATTCAAGTCCGAGTGACTTCATTATTTCCAGTGCAGTCATTATGCACAGGAGGTCGCCCTTAAGTCCAGGCGCACCGATCAGCTCGATACCGCTTTGAAGAATTTCGTTCCGTTTTCCTGAATAATCTCCGTTTATACGGTAAATTTTCTGATTATAGTACAGCTTTTGAAGCTTCCCGGAATTATAGAGCTTTGTAGCCGCCACACGAGCCATCGGTGTTGTATTGTCAGGACGGAGTGCCATAAGCTTTCCGGTATTATCAGTCAACTTATACATATTTTCCTGCTTAATTGAACTGTTCACTGTTGAAATCAGATCATAATTTTCAATAGCAGGTGTCTCGACTCTGCAAAATCCCGAGCTTTTATATATATCGGTAAACTTTGTCGCGAGGCGATTTTGAAGGTCAGCCTCCGCAAAAATCAAATCCCTCGTGCCTTCGGGGATGGTAATGTCAAGCTTTTTCATTATCCACTACCTTTTTCTTGGTAAATTTGCCAAAATGCTTCGCACGTTTTTTATCTCCGAGCGATATTCTTTAGCATGGTAATATGATACCACATTTTTCTCATTTTGTCAATTGACAAAATAGCTCATATGCTTTATCATGATCAAAATAATTTTGTAAGATCAAAAGAACGACAGCTGATTGGTTTCAGACATTCCGTCGAGTGCGCCCGCGCTGCGCAATATCTCAATGACAGATTTCGAAAGTCCCGCCTTCATCGCCAGGTCTTCGACCGAAAGGAAGGTCTCGTTGTTACGGATCGTAACGATTTTCTCCGCCGCCTTATCTCCGAGTCCGCCGAGCGCGCTGAACGGCATCCTGATTTTGCCATCTTCGGGCTTAAATGCGAACGCTTCCGACTTAAAAAGATCGACAGGCAGGAATTTGTACCCGCGCATGAGCATTTCGCGTACCAACAAGAAGGTATCCGACGATTCTTTTTCCTTCTGCGTCGCCTCGGTTCCCTTTTTTCGAACCTCATCGATCAGCGCATTTATGCCCGGAATGCCCTTTTGCGCGATTTCCGCATCAAATCCACCCGGCGCGACCGTCAAAAAGGCTGCATAAAATTCAAGCGGATAATAAATTTTATACCATCCGAGTCGGATCGCCGACATGACATACGCCGCCGCGTGTGCCTTCGGGAACATATATTTTATCTTCTTACACGAGGCGATATACCAATCCGGAACGCCATGTTCCTTCATAGTTGCTTCATATTCAGGCTTTAATCCCTTGCCCTTTCGCACATCCTCCATAATTTTGAACGCCGTAGCGTTCTCCAGATGGTATTGTTGTATAAGAACGAGCATTATTCCGTCTCGCGTTCCGATGACCTGCGAAATGTCGCATATTCCCTCTTTTATCAAATCTTGGGCATTTCCGAGCCAAACGTCGGTACCGTGCGTGAGTCCCGAAATCTGTAGAAGATCGGCGAAATTCTTCGGCTTCGCGTCAACGAGAACGCTCTGGATGAATCGCGTACCCATTTCCGGGAGTCCGAGCGTACCGAGCGGACAGCCTATATCCTCAGCTGTAACGCCGAGCGGCTTGGGCGATTCGAACAGCTCATAAACTGCACGATCGTTCATTTTGACATCCATGACAGAAGTATTGGTGTATTTTTCCAGCCACTTGTACTTCGTCGGCATATCGTGTCCCAGCTCGTCAAGCTTCAGTATCGTGTCGTGCAGGTATGTGAACGCAAAGTGGGTCGTTACTATGTTCGATCCGGGGTCGTCAGCAGGATGCTGTACGGGAGTAAAATCATAGACCTCGTACTCGCGCGGCACGACGATGATGCCGCCCGGATGCTGTCCGGTCGTGCGCTTTATGCCGACGCAGGAGTTGACCAGACGGTCGATCTCCGCCTTGTTCAGCTTTTTCTTGCGATCTTCAAGATACTTGATCACATAGCCGTAGGCGGTCTTCGCCGCAAGTGTGCCGAGCGTGCCGGCGCGGAAGACATTCTCCGAGCCAAACAGCTGCTCTGTATATTTATGCACTTTTCCCTGCACTTCGCCCGAGAAGTTCAGGTCGATATCGGGTGATTTATCTCCATAAAATCCCAAAAATGTCTCAAACGGGATATCATGTCCGTCGCCGATCAGCTTCGTTCCGCAGACCGGACAATTCTTGTCGGGCAGATCAAAGCCCGAACCGACCGAACCGTCGGTCACAAACTCGGAATGCTTGCAATTTGGGCAATAATAGTGCGGCGGTAGCGGGTTCACCTCGGAAATTCCCGACATCGATGCTACGAATGACGATCCGACCGAGCCGCGCGAACCGACAAGATAGCCTTGTTCTTCGCTGTATTGAACCAGCTTTTGGGCTATCATGTACAAAACCGCGAAGCCGTGCTTGATTATCGAGGTCAATTCCTTGTCGAGACGCGATGAAACGATCTCGGGGAGCGGGTCACCGTAAAGCTCCTTCGCGCGCGTCCAGCAGCGTCGCTGAAGCTCTTCCTCGGAGCCTTCGAGGTTCGGCGTGTAGGTTCCTTTGGGAATCGGTCTGACATTTTCTATCATGTCAGCAATCAAATTGGTGTTTTTGACTACAACTTCATATGCCGCTTCTTCGCCGAGGTAGGCGAATTCCGCCAACATCTCCTCGGTTGTACGGAAATAGAGATGTACCCGACGATCCGCATCGGAAAATTTTTGTCCCGCAAGCAATATCTGACGGGTGATCTCATCGTCATCATTCAAAAAGTGCGCGTCGCAGGTCGCAACGACCGGCTTTCCGAGCTTTTTTCCGAGCGCGTAAATCTTTCGATTGATCTCGATAAGCTCTTCTCTGCTTCCAACTATCTCCTTATCAAGCATAAATTGGTTATTACACAGAGGCTGTATCTCGAGATAATCATAGAAGTTGGCGAGTTCTTCTATTTCATTTTGTGTTTTGTTAGACAGTATCGCCTGATAC
>CAYRKS010000214.1:0-3416 GCA_964424855.1 uncultured Lachnospiraceae bacterium | reverse complement strand
ATATAATAATTAAAAATATTATACCACATTCTCGCGGATAAATCAAGTGCCCAAACCCGAACAAGCCCCGCTTTATAAGAATTTTAAGTGCCTTTTTCGTTAATTTTTTTCGAACTT
Organism: uncultured Lachnospiraceae bacterium; assembly: GCA_964424855.1. Lineage (GTDB taxonomy): Bacteria > Bacillota > Clostridia > Oscillospirales > CAG-272 > Flemingiibacterium. The sequence continues at coordinate 3,299 of CAYRKS010000214.1, read as the reverse complement.
CCAAAGTTTTTTTCGAAAAAGACTTGACAAACCCCCGAATGGTTGTGTATAATAGTAGATGTCATTTTATAAATTCCGGTTTATCGTAATTTTTATAAATACCTTGAACCTGTGAATAGACGTGTTCGAAGGAGTCCTTGATAAAGCGAAGGGGGAAAGCCCCACCGCAACCCGGGCTCATTTCGACAGTCTGGATCCTTTCGGGATGGATACCCGCTTTTCGGTACAGCCCTTTGCGGCCTTGGCAGCGTAAGCTGTATCGAATAAGTGAGCAGCCTTGCGAAAAGGATCTGAGTAAAGCTTAAGGAGGTGTCAAAAGAATGCTCAGAACTTACCAGCCGAAAAAACGCCAGAGAAAGATGGAGCACGGTTTCCGCAAAAGAATGAAGACTGCTGACGGCAGAAAGGTACTCAAGAGAAGACGTGCAAAGGGCAGAAAGAGACTCACCTACTGAGTTTCCTCTGCGGCGATATGCCCCTCAATATCCGGGACTTCCCCAAAAGCGGGGAGGACCTTTTTGAGGGCGTATCGCGGCAAAAGCCAAACAATGACCGCCGAAATGCTCGGGAGGATACCCGTATATTCGGGGGTTTTATTGTTATTTGGGGGCTTTGACCCCGAAAAATTCAAAGAAAACACCCTCACGCATATCGCGTGAAAAACGAAGGGAGGATCGGACATGAGATATACGATCTGCGAAAACCATCTCTATTCCAAGGCGTATTCAAAGGGAAAAAAGTTCGTCGGTAAGCGAGTGATCGTTTATGTCCTGCCCGATTACGCCGCTTCGAGAATAGCTAAGGCTGATCCCAAAAAGGAACGTCATAACCGCCTTGGCATAACCGTGACCAAAAAGCTCGGAAACGCCGTTTTCCGCAGCCGCGCAAGAAGAATAATACGTGCCGGCTATGAGGAAGCAAGCAGACAGTCCATGAAAAAGGGCTTTCTTATCGTCATAGTCGCAAGAGCCTCGATAAAGGACGCAAATTCGCGCCGTATAGCCTCCGAGCTTAAGCTCGCCTTCGAAAGGCTCGGGCTCTGTAAAAACGAAAAAAACGCGCCGTCTTCATCGGCAGTCCCGATAAAATCCGAATGAAGCACGCCGCCGTCTTTCTTGTAAACCTCTACAGGAAATATATATCGCCGCTCAAGCCCCCCTGCTGCCGCTTTTCTCCGACCTGCTCGCAGTATGCCCTCGATGCTCTCGAGGAATGGGGATTTTTCGTCGGTACCCTCCTTGCGATATGGCGCGTCCTTCGCTGTAATCCCTTCTGTAAGGGCGGCTATGATCCCGTCCCGAAGAGAAAGCGAAGAAGGTAGCTCGGCAAAATAGTACCTCTTTCGAGGTCCTATGCTATGCGCATTTGTCTTGACAAAAAAATAAAATACAAAGGAGTGTTCACATAAGAAGATGACAAGTATCTGGGATATAATCAACATACCGCTCGGATGGATCCTCAAGATCGGCTATGAGCTTACTCATAACTACGCTCTCGCCCTCTTCTTCTTTGCCCTGGTGCTTCAGATAATACTGTTCCCCCTCGGCATAAAGCAGCAGAAGAACTCAGTAAAGCAGGCCTCCCTTCGACCGAAGGAAATGGCGATACGCAATAAGTACGCCGGAAGGACCGATAAGGTCACTCAGCAGAAGCTCAATGAGGAGATAATGGAGCTTTACCAGCGCGAAAACTTCAACCCGATGGGCGGCTGTCTTCCGATGCTTATCCAGCTCCCGATCCTCTTTTCGCTCTATAATGTCGTAATAAGCCCGCTTAAGTATATCTGCGGCTTCAGCGTCGAGACCATAAACGCGATCCAGCTCAAGGTATACGAGCTTATGTCCGCCGCAAATATCTCCGGCTTCGAGGCATTCGCGGAGGGACGTACCGTAAGACAGATCGACCTCCTCACGAGAATGCGTGAGCTCGGTGTCGAAAACTTCGTCGATAACGCCGGACAGGCAATCACCGAGGAGATACTTCCCCGCTTTACCATACTCGGCGGGACCATGGATCTCTCGCAGACCCCCAGCTTTACCAATTTCAATCTCCTTCTTCTCGTTCCCCTTCTCACACTCGTCGTCACCTACGGAAGCACCTTCATAAACCGTAAGCTGATGTATAACCCCAATCCCGAAGCCCAGAACGATATGTCGATGAAGATCATGAATCTCTCGATGCCCCTTCTCTCGGTCTATATCTCCTTTACCATAGCCGCGGCGATCGGTCTTTACTGGGTGTTCAGAAATATCCTCGGTGTCCTCCAGCAGCTCATACTCAATAAGATGTTCCCCATCCCGAAATTCTCCGAGGAGGATTATAAGGCTGCCGAGCGTGAGGCGAATATGTCAAAGCGTCAGCTCAAAAAGAGCGAAAAGCAGGAAAAGCAAAAGGTTCGTTCGCTTCACCGCATAGATGAGGATGACGATGAGCCGACTCCCGCAAAGAAGAACGACGCACCGGCGGATAACGGTGAAAAATCCGATAAAAAGCCCGAGCTCAAGGAGGGTGTAAACCCCGACGAGGCTCCGAAGCTCAAGGAATGATTATCCGAAAAAGATAACGCAGCCCGATGATAAGAAAAGCAATCTGCCGATAAGCTTTTGCCGCTTTTGTCGGGCGGCTCTTTTGAAGCTAAGCTCCGCAAAGGAGCAGAAAGGATGGTAACTGAAGATGAAAAAGGAACTCTTCTTTACCGCAAGAACGGTCGAGCTTGCCGTCGGCGAAGCCGCACTCAAGCTCGGCATATCCACTGATGCTCTCGAATATGAGATCGTCGAGCGCGAAAAGGTCGGATTCCTCGGAATCGGCTCCTCACCGGCGAAAATAAAGGTTCTCGTCGAATCTGAGGACGAGCTCAAGACAAAAGGCGAGACAAACGCTGACGATGAAGCCGCAGCTCTCTCCGATGAAGCCGAGCCCGAGACGATCGAGCCCGAAAACGAAACCACCGAACCAGAGGAAAGCGTAAGCTCCGAGACCTCGGAGCTTCAGCCCGAAGCAGCCGGCGAGCCTTCCACTATCGAGGAGACGGAAGCACCCGAGCTCACCGAAAAAGACGAGAGCGAGCAGTCTTCCGCAGCTCCCGCCAGAAACTGCGGAGATCACGCCGCAAAGGAGTTTATCGAAACGCTCCTCAAGAACATCGGCGTTGAGGCTGATGTCGAAATGACTCGTGTCCGTAAGTCCGACCGCGCCATCTCGATAACCGGTGCGGATGCCGGAGTCCTTCTCGGTCATCACGTCGATACCCTCGATGCGCTCCAGTACCTCGCAAACCTCGCAGCAAATAAGCGCGA
>CAYRKS010000213.1:0-3434 GCA_964424855.1 uncultured Lachnospiraceae bacterium | reverse complement strand
TTTGCCCTGCTCGACCCCGAATATTCTATGTCTGTGCCGATGAAGCAGGTCTTCTCGGGCGCATTTGATACGCTGAGTCATGCCATGGAGACCTATTTCGGAAAGCCCGATGAAAACAATCTGTCGGACGAGATAAACGAAGCCCTCATGCGCAGTGTTATCAAAAGCTCCCGCGTCCTTCTCACCGACCCGAAGAATTACGAGGCACGCAGTGAGCTTGCGTGGGCTTCCTCGATGGCTGAAAACGGCATATTGAAGATCGGAAAGCTGACCGATTTTCAGGCGCACCGGCTCGAGCATCAGCTCGGAGCCTACACGAACTGCAATCACGGCGAAGGACTTGCGGTTTTGCACCCGACGCTCTACCGACACATATACAAAAGCGGGCTTTCGCGCTTTGCAAGGTTCGCGCGAAGCGTATGGTCTATAGTCGAAGAAAATGACGAAAAGGCGGCCGCATTAGGTATCGATGCACTCGAAGCCTTTATAAAGGAGCTGGGACTTCCGACCGCACTTTCGGAGATGGGTATAACCGAGGAGGTCTTCGACCTTGAACAAATGCTCCGCGAGGTAGCCGATTCGACACGGATAACGCCCGGCTGCTGCAAAAAGCTCACAAGCGATGAGCTTTTTGAGATACTGAACGAATGCAGATAAAATCATCGAGGAAAGGAAAGTATAATGAAAAAGATCACAGCAGGCAGAGATGCTCTCGGAGAATTCGCTCCGAAATTCGCACAGCTCAACGACGATGTGCTTTTCGGTGAGGTGTGGAGCCGCGAAAGCGAGCTTTCGCCGCGCGACCGTTCGCTCGTCACGGTCATAGCACTCATGTCCCAGGGACTTACCGACAGCTCGTTCGAGCATCACCTTATGATGGCAAAGCAGAACGGAATAACCCGCTCCGAGATCGCCGAGATATTGACCCACGCCGCATTTTACGCAGGCTGGCCGAAGGCATGGGCAGCCTTCCGTCTCGCGGTAAAGATATGGAACGATGACTCCGAGGCTTCGGATCAAAGAAGTGCGCACGAACGCTCTATGCTCTTCCCCATCGGAAAGCCGAACGACGGCGCGGCTAAATATTTCAGCGGTCAGAGCTATATCGCTCCGCTCTCGACCGAGCAGGTCGGCATATTCAATGTCACCTTCGAGCCGGGATGTCGAAACAATTGGCACATCCATCACGCGAAAAAGGGCGGCGGTCAGATACTCATCTGCATTGCGGGACGCGGATATTACCGTGAATTCGGCAAAGAACCGCGTGAGCTGAAGCCCGGCGATGTCGTAAATATCGCGCCAGAGGTCAAGCACTGGCACGGAGCGGCTCCGGACAGCTGGTTCTCGCATCTTGCGATCGGAGTTCCCGGCGAGGAATGCAGGACAGAATGGTGCGAGGCGGTCGGTGACGCTGAATACGGCGAGCTGAAATAAGAGACAAAGAAAATAAGCTTACAGTCTTTTGCGGCTCTTTGTGAGAGCACATCTGCAAAAGGCGAGAAAGGAACGGCAATAAAATGAGCAAAAAGATACTTATCCTCTCGGGAAGCCCGAGAAAGAACGGAAATTCCGACCTTCTCTGCGACGAATTCAAGCGCGGAGCCGAGCTTTCGGGAAACACGGTCGAAAAAATAAGAGTCGCGGAGAAAAAAATACATCCCTGCTCAGGATGTTATTTCTGCCGCACACACGGCGGCGAATGTGCGCACAAGGACGACATGGCAGAGCTGCTTCAAAAGATGATTGATGCCGATGTCATAGTACTCGCAAGCCCGGTCTACTTCTATTCGATCGATGCACAGCTCAAGGCTGTGATAGACCGCACGGTCGCACGCTGGCTCGAGGTCAAAAACAAGGAGTTCTACTATATCGTCACGATGGCAGACGAAGGCGAAGAATCCGCCGACACGACTCTCGCCTGCTTCCGCGGCTACGCCGACTGCGTTGAGGGCGCGGTCGAAAAGGGCGTTCTGATCGCGGGCGGAGTTTACGAGCCGGGAACGGTCAGATCGACTACCGCAATGGAAAAAGCCTTCGAAATGGGCAAAAACGCTTGAATCAACGAGAGGATAATATAATATGGAATACATTACACTGAATAACGGAGTTAAAATGCCGATGCTCGGTATCGGCACCTTCACCTTAAGCCCCGATGACGCGGAAAACGCGGTGCTTTCGGCACTTTCCGACGGCTATCGTCTTATCGACACGGCAAACGCATATGTAAACGAAAGGGCTGTCGGTCGTGCAATGAAGCGTTCGGGACTCAAGCGCGAGGAGATATTCCTCGAGACCAAGCTTTGGCCGGCATTTTACGAGCAGTCCGACGCTGTTGAAAAGACTCTCGAGCGTCTCGACACCGACTACATCGATCTTCTTCTCATCCACCAGCCCTCGGGAAATTACATCTCGGGCTACCGCCTCATGGAAAAGGCTTACAAGGAGGGCAAGATTCGCGCGATCGGTCTCTCGAACTTCACAAAGGAGCAGATCGAGGAGATACTTTCGATCTGCGAGGTCAGACTGACGATCCTTCAGACCGAGCTGCATCCCTATTTCGGCGAAAACGCGCTGAAGAGCTTTCTTTCGGAAAACGATATCGTCCCGCAGTCGTGGTTCCCGCTCGGTCACGGCGACAAGGCACTGCTCGAGGAGCCGATATTCGCCGAGCTCGGCAAGAAATACGGCAAGACTCCCGCGCAGATCATACTTCGCTGGCACATCGAGGTCGGAAATGTCGTGATCCCCGGCTCGAAGACTCCCGCGCACATTCGCGAGAACTTCGACATCTTCGATTTTTCGCTGACCGCCGACGAGCTTTCGGCGATAAATTCGCTCGACAAGAATGTCCGCTACTACACCTCGACTCCCGAAATGCTCAAGCGTTACGCCGAGATCGTTCCCCCGGTTGACGCGCAGAAATAAGGCTTCGCAGTCCGCTCCGCAGTTCAAGTTGCGGAGCATTTTTGCGATTTTCGGCAGAATCCTTTCCTTTTTGCACAGTCTCAGAGCTTTACCGATCCGAAATATTGTGGTATAATAATCAGTATAAGGAGCATTTAAGCTCTGCCGTATATGCACGGTAAATAATAGTATACTTCGTATACTATGTATACTTCGCATACTATGTATACTTCGCATACTATGTATACTTCGTATGCTAAGCATCAATGCTCTTCCAAAACCGAAAGGAAAATAATATTATGTCACAGAAAAAAGTTCTCGTTCTCGGCGGAACCGGCGCAATGGGTGTCTACCTCATTCCGAAGTTGGTTGAGCGCGGCTGCAACGTCACCTGCGTATCCCTCGACGACCGCAAAAGCGACGATCCGAATCTCACCTATATAAAGGGCAACGCGAAGGATGACAGCTTCCGCGAACAGCTCCTCGCGCCCGGATGGGACTGCATCGTCGATTTCATGATCTACGGCACT
>CAYRKS010000212.1:0-3448 GCA_964424855.1 uncultured Lachnospiraceae bacterium | reverse complement strand
TGGACGCGCTGGCAAAAATCTCGGCGGACATCGTTGCCGAGGAGCCGACCAAGGCGCTCCAATATTCGATTACCGAGGGCTATCCCGAGCTGCGCGCCGATGTCACGGCGCGTCTTTCGAGCCGCTTTGCCATCAATACCGACGCCAACATGACGATCATCACCTCCGGCGGTCAGCAGGGCATCGAGCTTTTGACGAAGGTGATGTGCGACGAGGGCGATGTGGTCATCGCCGAAAATCCGAGCTTTATCGGCGCGCTCAACGCTTTCCGCTCCTGCGGCTGCGAAACGATCGGCGTTCCGCTAGAGGAGGATGGCGGTATGGATCTGAATGCGCTCGAGGCGACGCTGAAGGCGCAGCCGCGCGCGAAGCTGCTCTACCTGATCCCGACCTTCCAGAACCCCGCCGGAACGTGTATGCCGCTTGCCAAGAGGAAAGCAGTGCTGGAGCTTGCCAAGAAGTACGGCGTGCTGATTTTGGAGGACAATCCCTACGGTGAGCTGCGCTTTGCCGGAGAGGAAATTCCCACGATCAAGTCGATGGATACCGAGGGAATCGTCGTCTATTCCGGCTCCTATTCCAAGGTGCTTTCCGCCGGAATGCGCATAGGCTTCATCTGCGGTCCCGAGACTGTCGTTCAGAAGATGGTCGTCGCAAAGCAGACCGAGGATGTCCACACGAACATTTTCTTCCAGATGCTCTGCCATAAATACATCGCCGAGTGCGACATGGACGCGCACATCGCCGAGATACAGAAGCTCTATCGCCGTAAGTGCGAGCTCATGCTCTCCGAGCTCGACAAAAATATGCCCGACTGCGTGAAATACACCCGTCCCCAGGGCGGACTCTTCATCTGGTGCACCCTCCCCGACAATATCCCGCAGCCCGAGCTCATCGAGCTTGCAAAGCAGAAAAAGGTCGCGGTCGTCCCCGGTCAGGCATTCGCCAGTGCTCAGGACGCAAAGAGCAAATGCTTCAGACTCAATTATTCCACTCCCTCCGACGAGCAGATCGTCAGGGGCATCGGATACCTTTGCGAGGCGGTAAAGAGCTTTCTCTGATTTTTTTCGAAAAAACGGGAACTTTTTCGGGAAAAATACGTCTAAAAGCTTATAGCTCCCGAAATTCTTCCCGTGCATCGGGGGAAAACACAAAATACGTCTCGAAAGGTACGGATATTTTATGCAGATAAACGAACTTATCTATATAGTCGCGGCGATGATTCTCGCCGGACTGATCACCTTCACAACGACCCCCGCGGTCTCGGTGCTGGCTTACCGCATCGGCGCGATCGATGTTCCGCGCGACAATCGCAGAATGCACAAGCACCCGATCCCGCGTATCGGCGGACTTGCGATATTCGCCGGCTTCGTCATCTCGACACTGGTATTCTGCGACCTCAGCCGTGAGCTGGTCGCGATATACCTCGGCGGTCTCGTGATCGTAACGGTCGGAGTCATTGATGACACATATAGTATAAACGCATGGATCAAGCTCCTCGCGCAGATCGGCGTGGCTTTCATCGCCGTCTCGCAGGGGATAGTTGTCGAATTTATCAACTTTTTCGGAACCTATATCAGCTTCGGCGCATTTTCCGTGCCGATAACGATAATCTGGATCGTCGGTCTGACCAACGCGATAAACCTCATCGACGGTCTGGACGGACTTGCCTGCGGAGTTTCGGCGATCTGCTCGACCTCTCTCCTTCTGGTCATGCTCCTCAAGGGCGAATTCTTCGTCGCACTCCTCACGGCGGTGGTCGTCGGCGCGTGCATCGGCTTTTTGCCCTTCAACTCGAACCCCGCGAAAATTTTCATGGGCGATACCGGCTCGCTCTTCCTCGGCTATACGATGGCGGTCATCTCGGTCAGCGGAGTTTTCAAGCTGCACACCGTCGTTTCGTTCATGATCCCGCTCTCGATTTTCGGTCTGCCGATCTGCGACACCGCGCTCGCCTTCACCCGCCGCATCCTGCACGGAAAATCGCCCTTTACCGCCGACCGCGGACACCTTCACCATAAGCTAATCGACATGGGCTTCAATCAGAAGCAGAGCGTCCGCATACTCTATGCAGTCTGCGGAATACTCGGAACGTCGGCTCTGCTCGTCACCGAGGAGCAGTTTTACCGCGCGGCGGTCGTTATCATCGCGGGCTTTGCGATATTCCTCGTCAATTTCCTGATCGTTCGCCGCTCGGACGAGAAATGCAAAATGGGGCTTCAATTCGAGGAACACGATGAGAAATCGGCAGATGATCAGCACGAGCTTGTGAAGACTGCCGAGAAAAAGATAAAAGCTACAAATGAAAATTCCTGAAGAAAAAAGCCGTGCCATCGGTACCGCGCTGATACTCATCGCCTTGACGATAGTTTTCGGCTCGATCCTCGCTTGGATGTATTCGGTGAATCTGCTGATAATCCCGGATGGACTTGCGCGGATATTAGGCATAAGCACCGATGGAGACGGCGACGAATTGATGCTCGACACCTCGCTTGCCGGAGTCATACGCAATGAGCGTTCGGAGGACAGGGCGTCGATCGGTTATGAGCTCGATTATGAAAATCTCCGCGCGGCACTCCTTTCGGAGACCGCGCTCGACGGCTATATGCTCAAAATGCGAGTCAGATATCCGTCCGCCGTCGGCGAAAGCAACGAAGTCTCACTGCAAACCGCCGCCGACAGCGTCGAGGTCGATGAGCAGTCGCTGACCGAGGAGACCGAGCAGATCGATGAAAACGCCTTCACCGATATTTCTATCTATCGCTCGGGCGAAAAATTCCGCGTCGAGCGGTATAATGCACGCGGCGAGCTGAAGGAGCTGGAGATTTTTAACAGCTACGCGGTCTATCATTACGACCCCGAGACCGAGGCTTCGCGGAGCGTTCCGCGAAGTGACGGCGTTTCGCCCGAAAATGCGGCGGGTCTGCCGTCGGTCACGGAGCTTTTGGAGATCGTTCGTCAATTTTCCGAAAATACTGTGGAATATGATGAAATCGCCGAGAAAACGACCGAGCCTGTGGTCGAAGCTGACGGAGCTTCGCCGATCTCGCCGCTTGAGGAGGACGCGACCGAAGCCGAAAATTTCGTTCGATACACCGACGGAGCGGTCGAGCTTGCCGAGACCGAGCTGGGAAATCTCTATTTCGTCGGCTATTTCGACACGCTGCTCGGCACACGCGAGGAATATTTTCTTTCATTAAAATATAATGTCATAATGAGCCAGTGCATTTGGCACGGCGACGAGCTGCTTTATTCGTCCGAAACGATAGAATTTTCGGTCGATCCCGAGGACTGGAGCGATACGGCACTCTACGAGCCGTGATCATTTCCCGAAGCCGAAGAGAAAAAGCATCGCCAAAAGCGGCAGAAGGTCGTTTTGCCCCTCTGAGTCCTCGCGATCGTTCAGCAACAGCAACAAAATCCCGATCAAAAGCAGATCGTCAAGCTC
>CAYRKS010000211.1:0-3452 GCA_964424855.1 uncultured Lachnospiraceae bacterium | reverse complement strand
CTCGGGAGCGAACATACAGTGGAAGGGACAGCACATCGGTTGCAAATTCTGGAGCCGTGAGCAGGTCGCACGCTTTTATGACGCGGCAGCCTCGGTCGGTGCGGCAATCTTCGGTTACACCGAAAAGCACATGATAGCAATGCCCGGAGCGGTCGAGCAGCAGATAAGTTTTTTCACAAGCTTCGGACTCGAACGCTGGCAGTACGAATCACTGCTCGAAAGCACTGTGGTCGCGGATGTCCGCGAGGCGGATAACATCGAAAAGGGCATTTACATAGACTCGGGACACTCGATCGACGAAATGCAGCAGCTCCTCGGAGATGAGTTCAAGATCGATGTTTACAGCTTCGGCTCGGTGCCGCCGACGAGCGGCGAGGTCACGCTGAGGAATGTTACCAAGGCATCGGCTATCGATGTTCTGTGTAAGCATCTCGGGATACCGCTTTCGGACACGGTGGCGATCGGTGACGGCGGAAACGATCTCGAAATGGTCTCGCACGCCGGACTCGGTATAGCTATGGGAAATGCAGTCGAGCCACTTAAAGCTGTCGCGGACAAGGTAACGGATGACATTTCGAACGACGGACTTGCGAAGGCGTTTGAAAAATGGATATTATGAGCAATATTAAAAATCCTCAGATGAAGCTGATCGCGCACATCGAGAGCGATTTTCCCGAGAAGTTCGGTATCCCGCGTCAGGCGGGGCTCGTTCCCGAGCTGATCTCACGGATAGTTTTCGAGCCGGAATTTCGCGATCCGAACGCGCTTCGAGGGATCGAGGACTGGTCACATCTCTGGATCATCTGGCAGTTTTCCGAGGCGATACGCGACGAATGGTCTCCGACGGTCAGACCGCCGCGACTCGGCGGAAACGAGCGTGTGGGTGTTTTTGCGACGCGCTCGCCCTTTCGCCCGAATCCGATCGGACTTTCGAGTGTAAAGCTCGAGAGGGTGGAGCAGAACGAAAGGCTCGGAACGGTTTTATACGTTTCGGGAGCCGATCTAATGAACGGCACGCCGATATATGACATAAAGCCATATCTGCCCTACACCGATTCGCATCCCGAGGCGAGCGGAGGCTTTGCCGCCGAGGTATTCGGGCATTCGTTAAAGGTCGATTTCCCGCCCGAGCTTATCGAGCTTCTGCCCGAGGAAAAGCGTACTGCGGCGATAAAAATGCTCGAAAACGATCCGCGCCCGGCGGTTCAGCACGATCCCGAGCGGATATACGGTCTGCTTTTTGCGGGGCATGAGATAAAATTCAAGGTGAGCGGTGATTTGCTCAGTGTTGTCGATTTGAAATGACATTGGGGCGTTTCAGAATGAAATGGCAGAATTTCGCGGATTTCGCTGGAATTTTTGCCATGACGAATATTTTTAATTAAAACGGTTCAATCGGCATTGTGTACATCACTTTGCACAAACCGTTTTTTTTTTTTTGTATTTTTGTACATATGGGGCGGAATTGTGTTCGAAAGTCAAAAAGTGTTCACTTTCGTACATCACAAAACCGCAATCGGCTTGTCCGATACCGAAGAAATGTCACAAAAAACATGGCAAAAATTATAGAATGAAAGACTTGAAACAGCCATTGATGTCGGATATTATATTTCAAATCAAAGAAACCACCCATCGACCGCAAGAAAAATCCAAGTAAAATTTCGACGTAAAATGTAGTTTTTTTCTAAAAAGCTATTGACAAATGCGGATTTGTGTGCTATAATACTTATAGAAGATTTTTGATCTTCAAAAAATAATATTTTCATCGAAAGGAAATTCGCAATGAAAAAAATCGCAACTCTTCTTTGTGCAGCTCTCGTTGCAGCAGCTGCAATCATCCCCGCATCGGCTTCGGCTGACAAGTGGACTGCCGGCAACGGATTCCTCGTTGACGGTAAGAACTCTCCCGTAACCGTTACCGAAAAGGCTGACGGTATCGAGGTTTCCCACGGCGGTTACTACACCGACGGTGTAAACTGGGGCGGTATCGCTTACAACGAAAAGGTTGACCTCGACGGCTTCAGCATCGAGATCACCATCGACAAGCTTCCCGACACCGGCACAGACACCTGGTTCAGCGTTGACTTCCTCCAGAAGCCCGAGCTCTTCAAGGTCGGCGATTTCGCTAACAACAAGGGTATCGTAAACCTCATCCGTTGGATGAACGATGACAACATTCAGAACTTTGGTCCTAATGCATGGTCCGGCGCAGGCAATGACGCTAAGAACGACGCTTTCAACCTCGAAGAGGGCAAGACCCTTACCGTTTCGGTTGCTAAGAAGGCAGACGGCAAGTACTACCTCACCTTCAACGGTGTTGAGTCCGCTACCGGCTACGATCTCACCGGCATTGCTGATGACGGCAAGGCATACCTCGTAATCGGCGCATCCATGAAGGATTCCACTGCTGAGAACGGCTTCACCTACACCATCAACAAGATGAACGGCAAGGCTGTTGTCGAAGCTAAGAAGCCCGCAGCAGCAGCTCAGACCTCTGACGCAGGCATCGCAGTTGCAGCTCTCTGCCTCGCATCCGCAGCAGGCATCATCGTTGTCTCCAAGAAGGCTCGCAGAGCGTAATTACCTAAACGTTTAACCCGTGATGGTAGGGGCTGACACCACAGCTCCGAATGTGTAACTTTTTCAAAATCCTTTTCAAAATCGCCGCCGCGTATGAAGCGATACGCGGCGGTTTTTGTATGCCGCTCCCGTGCTACCGACGCGGGAGCTTTTTTTATATAAAAAAGGGGAGACGAGCGTCTTCCCGAATATTCGACAGCTTCAGCGTCTGCCCTTGCCCTTTTTGGTTTTCTTTTTGACCGAATAGCCGAAGCTTCCGAGCTTTTTGCCGAGTGCAAAATACTGACCGTGCGCATAAGCGGCGAGGTCTGCCTTTTCGATCCGAAGTGCGCCACTTTCGTTTACGATCTCGGGCGAGACATCGACCGAGACGATATCCGCAAGGAACATATCGTGCGTTCCGAGCGGGATGATATCGGTCACGCGGCATTCGAGCGAGATCGGCGACTCCTCGATCATCGGTGTATCCTCAAGCTCGAGCGCGGGCGAAGCGGTCAGACCGCACTCCTTGAACTTATCGACATCGCGTCCCGAGCGAACTCCGCAGAAGTCCGCGCTTCGCACGAGCGAAGCCGTTGTAAGGTTGATGACGAATTTTCCCGTCTCCTTTATAATATTGTAGGAATATCTCTCGGGTCTTACCGAAATGTAGGTCTTCGGCGGGTTTGAATTGATTATGCCGCTCCATGCGATGGTCAGCACGTTCGGCTTTTCGAGGCTTCCGCAGCTTACCATTACCGCCGGCACCGGCGCAAGCAGCGTTCCGCCCTTCCACTTTAACTTCATGATTATATCTCCTTTTTTATATTTGCAGGGGGAGGGGGGGGGCTGTGGTGTGGGGGTGTTTTGCGGCGAGGGGTCACCGCACCGAG
>CAYRKS010000210.1:600-3475 GCA_964424855.1 uncultured Lachnospiraceae bacterium | reverse complement strand
GACCAGACGCTCGTTTTCGAATTTGACCACAAAGTCATTGCACTTCAGCTCGACCTCGGATTCGGGACGGTTTGTATCACCGATGAGTATTTCCTTCGTTCCGGTCGGGATCGGATCGCCACGATTTACCCAGTCGGTCGTGAGCGAGGGCTTTACACCGGTCGCCGCCTCGACTGCCTTTGTAAAGGTTGTCACCGCCTTGACCTCGTCGGCTCCCGCAGTGTCCGAACGGACGATAGTATAGGACTGCCAGTCAGAAAATTCGACAAGCTTGACATCGCCGGATTTTCCCGAGCAGGAGTAAATCGACGCCGATATCAAGGCGGCAACTATGATAAGTCTTATTGCACGTTTATAATTCAATGGATATCCCTCCTTATTATCAATATTATATCACACATTCGAAAAAATGTACAGTGCTTTTCACGAATTTCTTCCGATTTTTTTATAAATATATTAAAAATCTCAGTATCGAAGGTCTGTAAAATAAAAATAAGCAATTTTTCGACCCGATTATGGAAAAAGCCCTGCGAAGAATCCTCCGCAGGGCTTTGTTAAATATTGACGCAAGCTGTATTCACGTTCCCGGCCTGTCGTCAAATGTGCATAAGCTTCAGTGAGCCTTGCGCTTTCCGAGAACGACTGCTGCGGAGGAAGCCGCGAGGATCGCACATACAGCGGTCATATCGAAGGTCGCGGGAGCGGCGGTAGGCTTTTCCTCTGCCTTGGGCTTATCGAGGGTGAACGCCTTAGCCTCTGCCTCGGTCTTGAAGAAGCCTACATACTCGATGTATATCGACTCACCTGCAAAGCCGTTGGCGTTGACCATTCCCCACGGATAGAGTCTGAACTGACGGATGTTCTTGTCGGTCCACTTGAGGCTGCTCTGAGCGGCGAGATCGATTATCACGGTGTCCCACGAGGTGGAATCGGTCTTGAAGGTGCAGCTTGCGTTGGTTCCGCCCTTACCGAGCTCATCCTCGGTAGCAAGCCAGAAGCCGAAATCGGCAGTGGTCGCGCCCGAACGCTTGTAGCTGATCTTGAGGTAGCGATATTCGCTCGTGTTCAGCGCGGGGAGATACTCGCTGTTGTTGTACTGATAGTAGGAAAAGTCGATAAGTGCCTGCTTTTCTTCATTCTGAGCAGTAAACTTAACGGCATCCTTTCCGTCAATGCTTACGACCTCCATATCGGCACGATATGCCTTGAACGCACCGTTTCCGTTCACAGAATCGTAATCGACGCTGAAATCCTCAGCCTTGAAGACAGTCTTTCCGCCATCGACAGGAGCGGTTGCAGCCGACACGCTGACCGCAGAGAGCATGGTTGCGGCAAGAATTGCCGTGAGCGCGGATGTGAGAAAATGCTTGATTTTCATAACAGTACTCCTAAATGATAATTTTTGTGTTTTTCGCCGATATCAGCTTAGCCCGGTGATACTATTATAACACATTCCGACCATTTATAAAAGACCACTGATTGCCGTCAGACAGTACTTTTCTTGCTCTTTTCGCGAAATTCCGACGGACTTACTCCATATTCTCGGATAAATGCCCTGCGAAGCACCGCCACATCGCTGAAGCCGAGTCTCGCCGCCACCTCTACTATCGTGATATCGCTGTAGGCAAGCATATCGCGCGCCTTGTTCAGCTTCAAAAGAAGAATATACCTGTGCGGAGCGATCCCGACTACCTTGGTAAAAAGGCGGCAGAAATAATATTTGCTCAGATGACATATTTCGGCAAGCTCGTCCACGGTGTAAAAATGCTCTAAGTTTATCTGTATCTCTCGCATAGCGTTCGATATCCGCTCGTCCCACATCGTTCCGACAACAACGCACTCATGCGGATGCAGAGCATTTTGAAGCGCATCCGAAGCATTCGTGCCGCTGATCGAACGGTTCTTCTCCATTTTGCCGATAAGACCGCCGTGACGCGCCGCATAGATCAAAAGCTCGATGATCATCGAATTTATCGCCTCGAGAAAGCCCGGCGTTCGGTAAAGAAGCTCGTAAAATATCCTCTCGTATATATCGATCACTCGCTGATCCTTCGAGGTTTTTATCACCTGCACGCTTGAAAGCGACAGCTTCTCGAGGATGCTGTCCACAGCAGTTCCCGAAAAGTATATCCAGTAGTGATTTGAATCGCTGTCCTTCCAAATTCGGTTCTTATGCGGTTCACCCGGACGAAAAAGCAGGAATGTTCCCTCGCCGATCGGCTCAAAGCCGTTTCCGAGATCGAATTCGATCGAGCCTCGATCAATATAAAGCAGTCCGTAATCGCACCGTCCGTTCGGACGATCGATCAAAAGATCGCGCCGTTCCTCAAGCGTTGACCCAACGCCGTTTATCTCAAGATATCTGCTCGATACCCGCTCCGAAAAATCGGAGCTCGAGCCGTAAACTATGTGCATGAGTCCTCCTTGTAAAAAATCCGCGCAGAGAAAGCTCTGCGCGGAAGGGATGATTCTGATAAGATATCAGCCGACGATACCCGAACGCTCGATACCACCAACGAGGTACTTCTGAAGGAAGACATACATGATGAGGAGCGGAGCGAGGATCAGCAGTCCGCAGGTATTACGGATAGCCGATTCGTAGAGGTTTTGAGCCGCATAAACGGTGTCCAGACTCTTCGGGATCGAAATGATGTTCGGCATGAGAACGATCGAAGTCTTGGTGAAGAAGACCGTGGTGTAGAAGTTATCGGTCCACTGCCACGAGAAAGCGAAGAGGAAGATCGTTATCATCATCGGAACGGAAAGCGGGAGGATGATCTGAAGGAAGGTGCGGAAGGTACCCGAACCGTCGATGTAAGCCGACTCTTCAAGCTCATCCGGAACGCCGCGGAAGAACTGACGCATCATGAAGATG
>CAYRKS010000210.1:0-590 GCA_964424855.1 uncultured Lachnospiraceae bacterium | reverse complement strand
CCGAGCGAGAGGAGAGCCAGAGGCCAATACGAGTTGTTCAGGTTCAGCGAGGTAAACGGAATTACCTTGAGTCCTTCAAAGACTCCGCCGCCGAGAAGATTGAAAATACCGAGGATGTCAAAGTATCTGAACTTCATGAACATCGAGAGCTGAAGGGTTCTGTGCGGAACGACCATCGTGAAGAGCACAAGGAAGAATACCAGCTTGTTGCCCTTGAACTTGAACTTAGCAAGTCCGTAACCGATAAGGCAGCATACAAAGGTCTGGATAAGACCGCACAATACCGAAAGCGTAAAGGTGTTTAAGAGTGCTTCAAAATACTTGTTTTCCGTGATTATCGCCTTGTAGGTATCAAGGGTGGGATATCTCGGAATAAGCTTGACCGTAACGTCAACGAAGTCATCACGGCTCATGAAGGAGCCGGATATCTTCGCGAAGAACGGGAAGAGGATAACGTAGGAAATACCAACCAGAAGTACGAATCTGAAGATGACGAAGACAACGTTCTTGAGGAAGTTGAAGCTCAGGAATTTTGCCTTGAGTCTCTCCTTAAGAGGGGTTCTTTCAAACTCAACTCTGATCTTGTTTTT
>CAYRKS010000209.1:0-3594 GCA_964424855.1 uncultured Lachnospiraceae bacterium | reverse complement strand
TGCGATAAATCTGTCGAACAAAAACTGCGTATCAAGCGGTCCGCCCGAAGCCTCGGGGTGGAACTGCACGGTGAATGCGGGGCGATCGGTGTAATCGAGTCCCTCGATAGTGCCGTCGTTTCCGTTTTTATAGCTTATGCGCGCGTTCGGAACGAGTGAATCCTCACACAGCGCGTAGCCGTGGTTCTGGCTGGTTATGAATACTCTGCCGTCCTCGGTGCGGATCGCGGGCTGGTTTTCGCCGCGATGACCGTATTTGAGCTTCGAGGTGTTCATTCCGGAGGCGAGAGCCAGAAGCTGATGTCCGAGGCAGATACCGAAGGTCGGGAGCTTGGAAACGATGAGCTTCTTGATCTCCTCGATGATCTCGGTGTTGTCTCTCGGGTCGCCGGGACCGTTCGAGAGCATGATGCCGTCGGGCTTGTATTCCATTATCTTTTCAAAGGAAGTCGAAGCGGGAACGGTAACGACCTCGCAGCCGCGCTTAAGAAGCTCATCGCCGATGCTCTTCTTGGTTCCGAAGTCCCAGAGAACGACTCTGTACTTCACATTTTCTGGGGTATCGATATGTACCTCCTTGCAGGTGACTCTTTCAACCGGCTTATTGACCGTGAAGTCGGCAAGCTCGGAGAGCACCGCGTCGAGATCGGAGGGATATTCGTGAACGAGCTTTGCAGACATAACGCCGACCTCGCGGACTATGCGGGTGAGGGCGCGGGTGTCAACACCCGAGATGCCGGGGATGTCATGCTCGCTCAAAAAAACGCCAAGAGATCCTTCACATCTGAAATTCGAAGGCTCTTGACATAAATCTCTGACAATATAGGCAGACAATGCGGTGCCATTGCTCTCCATATCGGGAGTAACTCCGTAGTTGCCGATGAGGGGGAAGGTCTGAATAACGATCTGACCGGAATAGCTGGGGTCGGTAAGGGTCTCGAGATAGCCGGACATTGCGGTAGTGAAAACAAGTTCCCCTATAGCGTCCGAATGGCTGCCGATGGCATTACCCTTAAATATCCTGCCGTTCGCGAGAACGAGATAAGCGGGTGTGTTCTGCATATTTATACCTCCGAATTGAATTCATAGATTGATTTCTTACATTCAAATTATTATACCACACCCGAGGTCGATTGTCAATACAAATTTTTTATAAATATTAAAACCGACCTCGAGAAATTATTGAGCAAAAAAATCGTAACGCGCTTAAGGTCTCACTCGGAGAGCTTGAGCGTTCCGGGGATTATCAGTGCGCCGACCGAATTTCCGAGCGACATTATGATAATATAGATAAGAGCCTTGACCTCAAAGCCGCTCGCGAGCCATACGACCCAGTAGTAGAACATATTCGCGATGCAGTGCTCGAAGCCGGCGATTATGAACACCATGACCGGAAGGATAACGAGGATTATCCGCTGAAAGCTCTGCTGAGTCTTGTAGGACTGTACCGCGATGTACATACACATACCGCAACCGACCGCAAGGAGAAAAACGCTTATCGGCGTGTCCGCAGTTTTCACCGCAGTTATGCTCTCGGCACGCGAAAGGAGGGACGGATATATTCGAGTAAAGCGGAGGATGAGTGCGAAAAGACCCGTTCCGATGAAGTTTCCGACCCAGATTATCCCGAGCGTTCCGAGATAGGACGGCTTGTTTTCGAAAAGATATCCGACCTTTCCGGTGAAAAGATTAAAGCCGAGGGTTAGAATCGTCAGAAGACCGAGGCTGAACAGGAATGCGCCTATGATCTTGTTTTCGACCGAAAGGAAGATCGCTCCGCCGAGTCCGATCGAAAGTCCGGCGAGGATAGCCGGGAGAAGAGTTTTCTTTGCCATGTAAGTTCACCATGTCCTTTTTTCGTTTATGACGACCTCAGAGAGCCGCGCATATTTTTTAATATTATATCACATACTCGACTTTTTTTCAACCCTTTTCCCGACGAAATTTTGCTCTGTCGGCAAAAAATAACTGTGGGTTTCGCGCCTCAGCTCGGGCAGACAGCGAACAACATAAAAAAGATTCAAAGCAGTCATGAGTCCTATCGTTGCATCGGACAGCTTCCAAAGCCATTCACCGACCGCCGCCGCTCCGAGTCCGACCGCGAGCGAATACATCACCTTGTAAAGCTTAGAGTCTCTCCCAATAAGATACCTCAGAGCTTCGCCTCCGTAATACGACCACGAAAGCAGGGTCGAGAGCGCGAATATCACAACGGATACGGAAAGAAATCCTCCCGATCCCGGCATAAGACCGTCAAAGGCGGCGAGAGCGACTCCCATCCCGTCGCTCGGGAGAGCTATACCTTTTTTGCAGGCTATCAGCATCACGAGTGCGGTCAGCGTACAGAGGATCGGCGTATCGACCAATACCTCAAGCATACCCCATATTCCCTGCGCCGCCGGCTCGGCGGTGTCCGAGCTCGAATGCGCGATAGGCGCGGTACCGCAGCCCGCCTCATTCGAAACGATCCCGCGCGTAACTCCGAGAGCCAGAGCCTTTGAGGTGAAAAAACCGACAAGACCGCCCTCGAAGGCTCCCTTTCCGAGTGCGGAGGCAAATATTTCGCGAAATATCGACGGCAGGAGTGACAGATTTGAAAATATAATAATTGAAGACAGCGCGACGCAGGAAAGGCTCGCCAACGGTATGGCTATGACCGTGAAAGCGGATATCCCCGAAAAGCCGCCCGAGAGCATTACAAGGCAGACCGCCCCGAGCAATATCCCGAGGATCGGCAGAGAGATTCCGAAAAGCTCCTTGAGACACAACGCGGCGGCATTCGACTGTATCGCTCCTCCGAGGGTAAAGGCTGCCAAAATGCATAGAGCGGCAAATACCGCCGCCGCAAGCTTTGATGTAACCGTCCCGAAATCCGAAATGTAGAAAAACGCTCCGCCGTGCCAGCCGTCACAAAGCCTTCGGCGGCGTTTCAGTGCCAAAAGCGTTTCGGCATATTTAATCGCCATCGCAAAAAACGAGCTGACCCACATCCAAAATATAGTTCCCGCGCCGCCGAGCATTATCGCCGAGGCAACTCCGACAATATTTCCGACACCGAGCGTACCGGCAAGTGCGACACACATTGCTCTGAAGGGCGAAACTCCGCTTTTCGGTGAGCTTTTAAGAGCCTTGGCTATCCCGCCGGGTCGAAAATAGCGAAGGAGCGAAAGGCTTAAAGCTATTCCCACTCCGAAAACGACGAGAGTAAGCCCCGGTCCCGTTATTATAAGATAAAGGATATCACCGAGCATTATATTTTCTCCTTGCGGCTTTATTGAGAGTTTGCTTTTGGAAAATATATTCGGCATTTGCGGCTATTATGTCCGATGGGGCGGAAAATTAGCACTCTATCGACTCGAATGATGAGGTGTCGCCCGATGAATATTTCAAAATATAGTATATATCGTTAATAATATGTAAACTATCGTAAAAACCCTTGATTTTTTGCGAAAATAGATGTACAATATTATTTGTAAGTTAGCACTCCCAAGGTTAGAGTGCCAAACTTAAGAAATATCGCATTCAAGAATCTCATATCACAGGGAGGAACATAAAAATGACAATCAAACCCCTTTGCGACCGTGTAGTCGTAAA
>CAYRKS010000208.1:0-3596 GCA_964424855.1 uncultured Lachnospiraceae bacterium | reverse complement strand
GAGATCCTGGTCGATGACGTGAAGCTCATCGCGATAGGTTACGACCGCGTCGTGTGCGTTTGCGAACTGTCTGCCCTCGCCGAGAACATGAGTCTTCCAGCCGAGCTCGACCATCTTCCAGTTTGCCTCGTAGCGATCCATAGTGATCTGCATACGTCCGCCGCCCGAAGCGATCTTGACATCAAAGCTGTCGTCGCGAAGCTCTGCGATAAAGCTCTCAAACGGATCGATATAATCGAGTGCGGAGGTCTCTCCGACATCGCGTCCGTCGATGAGGATGTGGATGCGAACCTTGTTCACGCCCTCCTTCTTCGCCTGAACGAGCATTGCCTTGAGGTGATCGATGTGCGAGTGAACATTTCCGTCAGAGAAAAGTCCGAGGAAATGGAGCGTAGAGCCGTTGCCCTTTACATTGGCGATAAGCTCCTGCCAGGTCGCGGAGGCGAACATCTTGCCCGACTCGATCGACTGCGAAACGAGCTTTGCGCCCTGTGCGAAGACCTGACCTGCGCCGAGAGCGTTGTGTCCGACCTCCGAGTTGCCCATGTCATCGTCGGACGGGAGACCGACCGCGGTTCCGTGAGCCTTGAGCTTTACGTTCGGATATTTTGCCGCGAGCATATCGAGCGTGGGGGTGTTAGCCGCAGCGACTGCGTTTGCGCCGTTGTCGGGAGCGATGCCGATACCGTCCATTACGATCGTAAGAACGGGGCCTTCGATGCCGCCGAAGCCGGCGAGCTTATTTAACTTCTTATCCATGATTTTCAATTTTCCTCCATCATAAAAATACTTACTATAATATTATACATCAATCCGAGAAAATAATCAAGTCCCAAGAGACATTTTTTTCATCCCGGCAAAAATTCGTTGATTTCGGCGATTATCTCGCGTCCATCGCACGAAAAAGTTATGCGTTTTGGCAGTGAATCGACGAGCAAAAACTCATATTCTCTGCGTCCTTCGTCATTTGTGTAGCGATAGACCCTTCCCTCCTCGGTCTCGAGCGAGGTGTAAAAGTCATCCGCCTCGAGGAAAAAAAGCGACAAAAGCTCACATATCCCCGACACGCGCTCATCCGAGGTCGGGATCGAAAGCCCGTCAAAGCCGATGAAGGCATTGTCCCGCGAAAGCTCGAAGGACACGCCGCGAAGCGGCTCACAGTCAAGCGTAAGCCTCGCCAGCCCGCCCTCTCCCGGCACCGCCTCGATATACGTCCAAAGCTCCTCGCCGTCGAGCCTAAAGCAGACACGAGCCGAAAACGGCTTTGACTGAAACTCGAGCGGATCGACTCGAGCCTCCGAGCAGGAAACGAGCGAGAGCAAAAGTATTATCAGCGCGAAAAATTTTCTCATAACATATACCAAGCCTTTTTCGAGAGTTTCCACGAGGCTATCATATTCCGCGCCGAGGCGTTATATTCCGAATGCAGGTTAAAAATCGATAGGTCTCGAACGAGCTGTCACGACATTATCGTTGCCGATTGATTACAGAGCTTCATTATCCGCTTCATTTCGTCGTTCACGCTGATGAGGATCGCGTTTTTTCGACCCCTTTCGCCGTCCGGGAGCATTATGCACCAAACCTCGCCGTCTGCCGAAAGGTCTTTGACCGAGGATATCTCGCGCGAGGCGGTGAGTCCCGACTCATAGCGCGATATCCTGAGAGCCTTTGTCAGATCGATCGAAGCCCTGACGCGGCGAGTCTTGCCGCCGTATATGATCGAAACGGTGAGAGTCCCCGCCTCGATCGAATATTCGTACTCGGGCTCGGTAAATTTCCAGGTCAGCGCGATCACGGCGTACATGATGAAGGGCAGAAGGATCAAAAGCTGCCACTGTCTGAGCATGATATAGAAAAACACAACATAAGCGAGAGTTATCAGCGTATAGCCCAAAACGAGCGCGATCCGCAGCTTTATGCGCGGCTTTTCGGGCTTTTTCACAAATTCGCAAAAGTTTCGATAATCGTTCAAGTCAACCATCCTTTCAAAATTTTTCTTACAAATAATATTATAACACACTTTGACGGAAAAATCAATAATAAAGTAAAAAAGTTAAAAAAATCATAGAAATTTGCACTTGAAAAATCCGCGAAAATGTTGTACAATATAGGGGACAGCAATTGAAAAAAGACAGTCAGATTAAATTTATTGAAAGGAATTTCAAAAAAATGAAAGCAGTAATCACCGTAACCGGAAAGGACACCGTCGGAATAATCGCCAAGGTATCCGCAGAATGCGCAAAGCACGGCGCAAACATCGTTGACATTTCGCAGAGCGTTCTTCGCGACTATTTCGCAATGATCATGCTCGTCAACATAGAAAATCTCAGCCTCGACTTCACCGATTTCGTAGACAAAATGTCCGAGCTCGGCAAGGAGACCGGGCTTGTTATACAGACCATGCACGAGGAGATATTCTCGGCTATGCACACAATATAACTGTTGCGGGGCAACAGTTATATTGTGAAATATTGCCGCCAAGCGGCAATATTTCTACAGCTACTGCCGTCTTGCCCGACTTACGTCGGTCATTTCGCCATACGGCGAAAACGTCGGCAACAATGAAGGCTCGGTTTATGGAAAAATATAACTGTTGCGAGGCAACGGTTATATTGTGAAATATTGCCGCCAAGCGGCAATATTTCTACAGCTACTGCCGTCTTGCCCGACTTACGTCGGTCATTTCGCCATACGGCGAAAACGTCGGCAACAATGAAGGCTCGGTTTATGGAAAAATATAACTGTTGCGGGGCAACAGTTATATTGTGAAATATTGCCGCCAAGCGCAATATTTCTACAGCTACTGCCGTCTTGCAATGTAAGCATTGACGTTCCACGGCAATGCTTACCGACATAAATTCCGCTTGTCGGAATTTATGTCGTTCACAAAAAACTAACACGAGGTAAATCATGCTCAACACAGCAGATATTCTTGAAACGATTGCGATGATACGCGAGGAAAACCTCGATATCCGCACGATAACAATGGGCATTTCCCTGCTCGACTGCGCATCCGACGATCCGAAGCGGCTCTGCGACAAAATCTACGACAAAATAACGAAAAAGGCCGAAAAGCTCGTCGCGACCGGCGAGAGCATCGAAAAGGAATACGGTATACCGATAATCAACAAGCGCGTTGCCGTCACTCCGATCTCACTCGTCGGCGGTGAGCTTTCGCCCGAGGACTATTTGAAGGTCGCAAAGACGCTCGACCGTGCCGCAGAAACGATCGGCATAAACTTCATCGGCGGCTTCGGCGCACTCGTCCACAAGGGCATGACCCGCAAGGACGAAAATCTCCTCTCGATCATCCCCGAGGCACTCGCCGAGACCAATCTCGTCTGCTCCTCGGTAAATGTCGCAACGACCAAGGCGGGCATAAACATGGACGCGGTTGCGAAAATGGGCTCGATCATCAAGCGAGCGGCATATCTCACGCGCGACCGCGAATCGATCGGCTGCGCAAAGTTCGTCGTCTTTGCAAACGTACCCGAGGATAACCCCTTCATGGCGGGCGCATTCCACGGTGTCGGCGAGGGCGAAGCGGTAGTAAGCGTCGGCGTTTCGGGCCCCGGTGTCGTTTCGAGCGCGATCCG
>CAYRKS010000207.1:0-3602 GCA_964424855.1 uncultured Lachnospiraceae bacterium | reverse complement strand
AGTTCAGCGAAAATTACAAGACTGCCGAGGAAACGAATCGACTCCGAACGGCTCGCGACGAGCTGAAGAATCAGCTCGATAGCGCGAAGAACACGCTTAAGACCTTTGAGGGAGTCGATATAAACGAGCTCAAGGGTCAGATCACAAAGCTCACCGGAGACCTCGCAGACAAGGACAGGGAATATCAGGCAAAGCTTGCCGACATGGAGTTCTCGGCTTTGCTTGACAATGCGATCTCGTCATCCGGAGCGCGAAGCACAAAGGCGGTTCGTGCGCTGCTTGATGTGGACAGGCTCAAGGCATCAAACAACCGAGATGCTGACATTAAATCCGCGCTCGAAGCCTGCAAAAACGAAAACGACTATCTCTTCACCTCGACCGAGCCGGTAAAGAATCCTGTCGCTCCTACCGGATCGCCTTCGGGCAAAGACCCGCTTGCAGCAGTTAAGGCTGCAATGGGATTAAAAACAGAATGAAAGGAATAATTAAAAATGGCAAACTCTATTGATCTTTTCAAAAGCTATGTTCCCCTTCTCGATGAGGTATACAAGCTCTCGTCGCTCACCTCCGATCTTGACGGTGCGCCCGAGCTCGTGCGTCAGGGCAACAATGCGAACGAGCTTGTGATCCCCAAGATCGACATGAACGGTCTTGCGAATTACTCGCGAAACAGCGGTTATGTCTCCGGTGATGTGACCATGACCAACGAGACGGTCTCCTGCAATTTCGACCGCGGCAGAATGTTCACGGTTGATACGCTCGACAACGATGAGACTGCCGGAATTGCATTCGGTCGCCTTGCGTCGGAGTTCATCAGAACCAAGGTAACGCCCGAGATCGACGCTTTCAGATTCGCGACCTACGCTTCAGCGAGCAACATCGGCACTGTCGCTGCGGCTCTGTCCTCGGGTGCGAATGTCATAACCGCGCTTCGCACTGCCGTCACTGCGATGGACGAAGCCGAAGTCCCTGCGACCGATCGCTATCTCTACATCACGCCTACTCTGCTCGGTACTGTCAAGGACCTTGACACTACCAAGAGCCGTGAGGTGCTTGAGGGCTTTGCGAAGGTCGTTGCGGTTCCTCAGAGCCGTTTTTACACTAAGATCAAGCAGAAGACCGGCAAGGTCGAAAGCGGATCGGACGATCAGACCGCAGGCGGCTATGAAAAGGCTTCGGACGGCAAAAACATCAACTTTATGATCATCCATAAGGCTGCTGTTATCCAGTATCAGAAGCACGTTGCACCCAAGGTGATTTCGCCCGATGTAAACCAGTTCTCTGACGGCTGGATGTTCGGCTATCGTAATGTCGGTATTGCCGAGGTATACGAAAACAAGACCGCGGGCATTTATGCACATACCGCCGCCACCTGATGATGGACTACACGTTCTATCTCAATGATTACCTCGCCGGGAAAGCTCCTGTGATCCCGGCTGAGGATTTTAAGCTGTATGCGAGAGCTGCGCATAAGCGGCTCGAAAGATATATCAGCATAACGCCCGATACCGATGATGCAAGGCTCTGTGAATGTGAGATCGCGGAGCTTATTTATTCGGACGGACAGCTCGGACGGGCAGTTACATCGGAGCATACGGGAGATCTCTCGGTATCATACGAATCGGCAGAAGCACGTGCAAAAGCACTTGCGGCAGCTGTCCGCGAATGCGTTTACAGATATTTTGCCGATTCGGGACTTTTATACAGAGGTGTTTGAATGCTTACTAATGCGAGCTGTACCGTATACCGCGAAAAAACCTTCGAGCGGGTATTTATTCCAAGCTGCTTTTGGCAAGCTTCTTGCGGAAAGACGGCGGCAAAGGGCGGCATGACCGAGGATTCATCTGTCGTGGTATACATTCCCGAAGCCTACAGAGCGATTGCTCCGAAGCCGCGAGATATTATCGTTTACGGAAGCTGTGAATTTCGGGTTGATGTGACGAGCGATAAGACGATCTCGGACAGCATGAGGACACTGAGAGAATACGATCCGGTGACCGTGCGGACGGTCGAGTTCAAATGCTACGGCTGGAATTGCCGTCATGTAAAGGCGGTGGCTATATGAAGCAGCCGAAGGATCATGTTGACGGAAGCTTCAGCTTTAAGTGGGATCGCAGCTTTGCGAAGGCTTCGACCGAAAATCTTCATCGTGCTCAACGCTTTATCGACCGTATGTGCATCCAACATATGCAAAAGTACACGCCGGAGCGAACCGGAGCTCTCATAAATTCAGCCAAGCTCGGCACGAAGATCGGTTCGGGTCAAATCGCATACAATTCGCCATATGCGCGGTATCAGTATTACGGTGTTGTCTACGGTCCGAATTTTCCGCAGTATGACGATGCCGGGAACATCATCGGCTGGAAATCCCCGCCGAAAAAGCATCCGACGGACCGCGAGCTTAATTACTCAACCAACAAGAACAAGGATGCGCAGAAGCTTTGGTTCGATAAAATGAAGTCCGAAAAGGGAAAATCGATTCTCGACGGCGCGCGAAAAATCGCAGGAGGTGAAGCGTGAATATTATAGAATCGGTGCGGAAGCTGCTTTCGGAGTTTCCGCGAATAAAGGAATTCTCGGGAACGATCCACATGGAATTCGCCGATCCCGAGCCGGACAGCTACTCGCTTTCATCGGTCGGTGACGAGCTGGTTCGCGAGGATATTCTCGGGAATCCGATACGGCGGCACACATTCTATTTTTACAGCGTCTGGCAGTCATTTAATGATTTCGACAGGCTGAACAATTCCGGTGCGATGCTTGAGCTTGCCGACTGGCTTGAAAGGCATGGGCGAGGGCTTGCGGTGACCGCCGATATAGATGGAATTGAATATTCTGGTGAGATCAAAAAGCTGACAGCCTCAAACGGGATGCTTTTTGAGATACCGCCCGAGCTAAACGGCGGTGTCCGCTATCAGCTCCAGATCGTTGCCGAATATAAGATATACATGGAGGTATAACATGGAAGAAGTAAAAATCGAAAGAAAATACCTTGCGCATTACTTGAATGCGACTCCGAGCACCACAGCTACATATGAGCGTCTCGGAAACGATCTTGAAGAGCTAAGTGTCGAGCTTGGAGCCGAGGTCGAGACGAAGAAAAACATTTTGGGTGAGACCTCGGTAAATCTCAAGTCCTATGAGCCTACCGCCTCGGTTGATCCGTACTATGCCGCGAAGGGTTCAAAGCTCTTTGAGCTGCTTCAGAGCATTATCGACGGTCGCCTCGTCCTCGATGCCGCAAAGACCGATTATGTTGAGGTACATACATGGGAAGAAGCCGTATCGGGCAAGTATGTTGCATACAAGGAATCGGCTATCATCGAGATAAAATCCTACGGTGGAGATTACGGCGGCTATGTGATCCCGTTCGACCTTCATTTCTGCGGCGACCGCGTCAAGGGCAAATTTGATCCGGCAACCAAGACGTTTACCGCCGATTCTGACTGATGAATGGAGGCAAGCATGAATCTTTCGTTTGAATCCGGAGTAAAGGAATATACTATCAACGGCGATTCGAGCCGTGTGATCAGAATAAATCCCTCGGATTTCGGGATTATCGGGCGCGCTGAAAAGGCTAAAACCGCGCTCGAAAAGCTGCA
>CAYRKS010000206.1:0-3606 GCA_964424855.1 uncultured Lachnospiraceae bacterium | reverse complement strand
TTCACTGATACTCCTTATTATGATCGGACTGATAATCTGCAATTCTCTCTGGCTCATTCCACGTCTCGATGAGCTTATAGCTATTTGTGAAACACAAATCGGCAGTCCCGACCTCGAGAAGCTCGTCTCAAGGTGGCAGGACTGCCGAAGGGTGATTTCCCTGTCTGTAAATCGTTCGGAGCTGGATCGCGCCGAAAACGCGCTCTGCGGGCTTTTAGCCTTTGAGCCGAGCTCGCCCGACTTTCAGGCGAAGCTCCGTGAGCTTATTTCGGCTCTATGCTCGATACGCGATGCCCAGTGCTTTTCGCTCGATAATATCTTTTAGCGGAATATCGTCGTCTTGTCCGCAAGATATACCTCACGGCGCATTATCGTATAATACTCGGTGAACGGATCCTCGAATTTCAGTCCGAGACGAGCCTCTGCCGCCGAGAGCAGATATTCCGGGTTGAGATAATTCGCACTGTCAACCGAAAGCAGTACGCGCAAAGTTATCCCCTCGTCATCAAAGCGGCAGGCGCGAAGGCTTATTCCCGGAAGGATATCGACCTCCTTGTCACCCGATTTGGTGTGCTTGGTGATTATGAGAGGCTCGGTGTAGAGCTTCGTCAGCGCGCGCGCCGTGTCGGAGCTCAGCTTCGGCGAGACCATCTTGATCTCGTACTCTGCCCATGCGATGTCGCTGAACTTGCGGTCGCTGAGATATACCTCGGTTATCTGTATCTCATCGGTCAGCGCACGGTTCAGACGGCTCTTTACCTCCTCGTCGCTCATCGGCGAGGTAAGGCGTATGTCGAAAAATTCGCACTCGCTCTGCGTTCCGATCGAGAGCGGCATGGCAAAGGTCAGCTTGAGCCTCGGATTGAAGCCCTGCGAATACCATGCGGGTATACCCGAACGCACAAGTATGCGGGTCAGCGTCCGAACAAGGTCGAGATGCGAGATGTACTGCATCATTCCCACCTTGTAAAACCTTGCGCGGATGTGCAGAGGATTTTCCGGCGTTGCGATCATCTCCGAAACGTCGGGAAGCTTTCTTATGTTCATTGGATTCGTCCTTTCTCAAAAAATCATATGCCGCCGCTCATTCGAGCTCGCTCGAGCCCGCGCAGTATTTCTGCTTTCCGCCGAGGCAGCTTGCGCCGCAGCCGGTACACTTTTCGGCACAGTTGCGGTTGGTCTTCGAAATATATGCGTTGTGACGCTCGCGAAGCAGAAACTTCTTGCTAACTCCGCAGCTTATGATGTCCCACGGAAGCACCTCGTCCTCGCCGAATTCACGGGTCGAGTAAAAGTCGGGGGCTATTCCGCATTCCTCAAAGGTCTCGATCCAGCCGCTGTAGTTGAAAAATTCCTCCCAGCTGTCAAATTTCACGCCCTTCTCGTGTGCGCGAAGCAGTGCCTTCGAGAGCTTTCGGTCTCCGCGCGCAAATACAGCCTCTATGCGGCAGACCTCCGCATCGTGATAGTTGAACTTTATCTTCGGGTCGGTGATCTTCGAGCGCAGATGCTGCTGCTTTTTGTGCAGCTCCTCAAGCGTGTTCTGTCCCTCCCACTGGAAAGCGGTGAAGGGCTTCGGAATAAAGCAGGAGCAGGAGATCGTAACGGTCGGAGAGCGTCTTCCCTTCACTCCGCGCGTCACCTCGTAATAGAGGTCGAGAACCTTCTTTGCAAGCTCTCCTATGCCCTCTACGTCCTCGAGAGTCTCGGTCGGAAGTCCCATCATGAAATAGAGCTTGACCGTGCTCTTGCCCGCCTCAAACGCCACACGGCAGGCGCGAAGCAGATCCTCCTCACATACATTCTTGTTTATCGCATCGCGAAGCCGCTGAGTTCCCGCCTCGGGAGCAAAGGTCAGACCTCCCGCGCGAACGGTCGATATTTTGTCCATAAGCTCCTTTGTGAAGCTGTCGATACGAAGCGACGGGAGCGAGATGTTCACCTTCGCGTCATCGGTCCACTTGAGCAGAGTGTCGCAGAGATCATCGATCTGCGAGTAATCCGAGATCGAAAGCGAGGAAAGCGATATCTCGTCGTAGCCGGTCGCATCATGTAAAAGCCTTGCATAGCGGTCAAGCACCTCGACCGACTTTTCGCGGATCGGGCGATAAACCATTCCAGCCTGACAGAAGCGGCAGCCTCTTATACATCCGCGATAGACCTCGAGAACTATTCGGTCGTGTACAGTGTCGATATACGGCATTACCAGCTTTTCCGGATAATATACCTTGTCGAGATCGGCGATTATCCGCTTGGTCACGGTTTTCGGGATGTCATCGTATATCGGACGATATTCCTTCACCGTTCCGTCCTCATTGTAATCGACCTCGTACAGCGACGGGACATAGAAGCCCGGGATCCTTGCGAGCCTGTGTAAAAACTCCGAACGGCTGTATTCGCCCGATTCCTTCATCGAAACATAAAGCTGCATCATCTCGGGAAGCGACTCCTCGCCCTCTCCGATGGAAAATGCGTCGAAGAATTCCGCGATCGGCTCTGCGTTGTAGGAGCAGGGACCTCCGCCGACAACTATCGGACAGTCCTCTCCCCTCTCGGACGCGCGAAGCGGTATCCCACCCAGCTCGAGCATATTCAGTACATTCGTGTAGCAAAGCTCGTACTGCAATGTGAACGCGACAAAATCAAAATTCGAGAGCGCGTCTCCGCTCTCGTGTGCGTAGAGCGGGATGTTGTATTTGCGCAGCTCTGCCTCCATATCTGTCCACGGCGCATACGCCCTCTCGCACCAAAGCTCGGGAAAGCTGTTTATCGAGCCGTAAAGTATCCTTACACCGAGATTCGACATTCCGATCTCATAGGTGTCGGGAAAGCAGAATGCCATCCGCGCCTTTACCTCGTCCTTGTTCTTTATCACCTGACCGAATTCTCCGCCTGTGTAGCGTCCCGGCTTTTCAACTCCGCGAAGCAAACGCTCTGCGGCGGTCTTTGGGGAAATATTATTCATCTTGAAAAATTCCTTTCGATAAGTTTTTTATTCCGACTCCTCAAAAAAATCGGGGATACCTCGCGGCACCCCCGAACAGATCAAACGGTAAACCGTGCGACCAGCGTGACCAGCACGATCCAGATAAGCTGATAAAGCACCGCGTAGATCGATCTTATATACGGCTCCGCATCGAAGAAAAGTACGAAGACCATTATCACGATACCCAGTAGCATAGCCAGTATCTTGAAGATAAAGCTCGTGCGTATCGCACTGCTTGCTCGTTCGCAGGAGGCGACCGTCCTCAAAAGCTCCTTGACCGAACGCTTCGATACAACGCCGCTCTCGCATCTCGGAGTCGTGTGAGGAATATCCTCGACCGTCTTCGAACGGATCACCTTGACCGGATACTTTATCGCGCCGAGCTTCTTTGCCAAAAGCATATCGTCGATGTTCGGATCGAAGGACTTTATGCCGACGCACATACCCGTCTTGTACAGCTGAGAAAGTATCTTCTCGAACTCGCCGTCTATAGTGTACTGAACATATACCTTCGCGGCAAGCTCACCCTGATACGCAACATAAAGTATGCCGATCGAGGCAGCCTCTATGCGCTTGTCCTCGGGATCATACGGCGGCTCGAAATCCTGACGCTCGATGTA
>CAYRKS010000205.1:0-3609 GCA_964424855.1 uncultured Lachnospiraceae bacterium | reverse complement strand
GAGAGTGGTCTTTCCGGCTTCGGAACGACCGATCAGGATCATTCTTTTCATTTGAGCGTAAAGAGTGTAAATATCGACAGCCTGTGTGTATCCGCAAACCTTCCGACAGGAAGAAGCGTTTTTTGGGAAAACTTGAAAAATGATTTTTTTCGGGTTTCCTCAAGTTTGGTAAATTTTCGGCGGTTTTCCGTTAGGAAATGACGCCGTTGGCGTCAAGCCGAAAATTTTCTAACTTGAAAAATGAAATTTTTCAAGTTTTTGTTAGCTCGCACACCGAAAAGCCGAGCTTTTCCTCACAATATTCGAGCGTTGCGCGGAATGCCGCCTCAACGTCGGATATCGTTCCGGTGATGATCAGCGTTCCCGAGAATCGATCGACAAAGCCGATCTGCGCCCCCGACTGCTTGGTCGCAATGTCGGCGGCGATTATCGCTGTCTCGGCAGGCGAAAGGGTTATCATTCCGATCGCCGCGCGTGAATAATCGACCGTCGGATCGAGTCCGAGCTTCTGATAAAGTATTTTATCGGGGCTTGCGATTATATGCGCAAGCGTTATCTGCTTTCCGGGAACAAGCTCCTGGATTATTCTGACCTTGCCGTCATTGGTTCCGAGGTTGTCGGGTATCGAAAAGGTTGGTTTCATTTTGTTAATTCCTCAAGTATCCGCTCGAGCGGTCAACCGCCGATGTGGCAGATTATGCCGGTCGAAGCACAGACGTTTCTCAGATATTCCATCTTTGTCTTGTCCGGGGAAGGAAGCTCTCCCATCCCGTATTCGCGCCCGAGCCCGATGTATTTGTCATAGCCGAGACGATGATACGGAAGAATGTGCATCTCGCTCACCTTGAGCTTGGAGTATGCGAATTCCGCGATGCCGTGAAGCTCACTCGATGTGTCGTTGAAGCCCGGGATGACCGGCACGCGAACGATCAGCCGCTTCGCCGCCTTCGAAAGCCTTTCGGCATTCTCGAGAATGCGCTCGTTCGGGAGAGTCGTATATTCGCGATGCTTTTCGGAGTTCATATGCTTTATGTCCATAAGGAAGGTGTCAACAAGCGGGATAAAGCGTTCGACCACCGACCATTCGACCGCACAGGTCGTTTCGATCGCAGTCGAAAGTCCGCGCTCCTTGCAGCTCTCAAGCAGTGCGCAGGCGAAGTCGGGCTGTCCCATACATTCGCCGCCCGAAAGAGTTATGCCTCCGCCCGATCGGCGATAGTAAGGCATATCCTTCATTACCGTCTCGAGAACATCGCCGACCGTGGTATCATAGCCTATCGTCTTCTTGACTCCGCTTTGGAGCATCGTTTCAAGCTCATACGACTGCGATTCGGGATTACAGCACCAACGACAGCGCAGATAGCAGCCCTTGAGAAATACTATCGTCCGTATTCCCGGTCCATCGTGAACAGAGAACTTTTGAATATCAAATATTCTGCCCTTTACCGAAAGCTTGTCCATCTTCAGAATCCGGTCTGCTCGGTGCGGTTGATTATGTCATCCTGCAAGGACTTCGAAAGAGTTACGAACAGTGCCGAATATCCGGCAACGCGGACAACGAGCGACTTGTACTTTTCGGGGTGCGCCTGAGCGTCACGAAGAGTTTCGCGGCTGACGACATTAAACTGCACGTGGCTTCCTTTCTGATCGAAATATCCGCGAACGAGTGCGACAAAGCTTTCAAGTCCCGCGATGCCCTCGAGTGCCGACGGATGGAACTTCATATTGAACAGCGTACCGTTCGAGGCGATACCGTGATCGAGCTTCGAGACCGAGTTGCAGGACGCGGTGGGACCGTGTGTATCCTTTCCTGCCGACGGCGAAACGCCGTCCGCGATCGGAGCGAACGCGAGCCTTCCGTCGGGGGTGGCACCGGTCTGTGCGCCGAGCGGAACATTTGCCGAGACCGGATAGAGTCCGGCTTGGAACTGACCGCCGCGCGGATTTTTGAAGGTTTCGAGCGGACGGGTGTAGGTATACGCCACATCTCTTGCAAAGAGATCGACCTCTTCAATGTCGTTTCCGTATTTCGGAACCTCGTCGATGAGCGTTCTTATCTTTCTGTAGCGATTTCTCTGGAATTCGGAGGAATTGCCCTGAGTTTTATTCGTCTTGAAGACCTCACGGATGATATTCTCGCTGACCGGCTTTCCGGCTGCCGCCATCCGCTTTACCTCGGCGGTGGTCAGAGTCTCTGCCATCTTGTCGGAGATATCCTCACCGAAATTGTGCGCAAGTGCTTCCTTCAGCTCTGCCATAGTGAAGAGCTTTTTCTCGAAAACGAGCGTCTTTATCGCATAAAGCGCATCGGTCATGTTTGCAATGCCGAAGCCCTGCGGACCCGTGAAGTTGTATACCGCGCCGCCGCACTGAGTCGGCTTTCCGCGACCTATGCAGTCATAGATCATCGAGGACTCGAAGGGGAGCGGGCAGCGTTCCATGTGTGCGCGGTCGATAGCATTGTCGGCATTGACAAGCAGCTTTATCATGTAGTTCGTCTGAGCCTTAAAGGCATCGTAGAACTCTTCGAAGCTCTTCATTTTTGTGACATCGGGGGTTTCGATACCGACAAGCTCTCCGTTCGGATTCGAGCCGCTCTCGTCGCGTCCCGAGTTCATCGTGAGCTCGAGCGGACGGCACATATTGAAGAATGCCGCATCGTGCCAGCCCTCTGTCTTGCCCGACTTCTGAGGCTCGACACAGCCGATTATGTTGTAGTCGCGAGCATCCTCGACCGAGAGTCCGCGGCTTATGAGTGCGGGGATTATAACCTCGTCGTTATAATACGCCGGGAGACCTATACCGGTTCGGGTAAGCTCCGCCGCCTTTATAAGAAATTCATGCGGTGTGCCGTTCCATACTCTGACCGAGAAGGAGGGCTGCGGGAGCATTACATGGCGGGTAGCCTGTATCGACATGAACGAGAGATCGTTAGTCGCATCGAGTCCCTCGGGGGTCTGACCGCCGGCGATGAGATTCTGGAAGAGCGAATAGCCCGCAAAGCCCTCTGCGGAGCCGGCATCACGGCATTTGTTGAGGTCATTGAGCTTGACCCATATGCAGTCCATGAGCTCCTGCGCAAGCTCGGGCGATATTTTTCCCGCCTCGAGATCGGACTTGTAGTAGGGATACATATACTGGTCAAAGCGT
This sequence comes from uncultured Lachnospiraceae bacterium, assembly GCA_964424855.1. GTDB lineage: Bacteria > Bacillota > Clostridia > Oscillospirales > CAG-272 > Flemingiibacterium. The sequence continues at coordinate 459 of CAYRKS010000205.1, read as the reverse complement.
CCGGGCGATATAGAGTGTCCCGAGGATTCGACCTGAAGCAACATCTGAATGAACCAGAAGGACTGGCAAGCCTCATAGAAGGACTCAGCACCGTTTTCGGGGACTCTTGCGCAATTTCTGGATATATTCAAAAGCTCCGCTCTACGCTTATAGTCACCGCAACTCTCCGCCATCTCGGCGGCAAGCTTCGAATAACGCTTTGCGTATGTGATCGCCGCCTCACAGCTCTCGATGACAGCCTTGAGAAAATGCGTCCGCTCGGCATGATCCGCGTCGCCGAAATCGCATTTGTCAAGCTCACCTCTTGCCTCGGCAATTATTCCCTTATAGCCGAGCTTCAGAACCTTTGCGTAATCTACCGTTACATGACCTACGCCGTTGTAGAAATAGTTTCCGGGAGTGAAGACATTGTGCTCCATAGCCTTCAGAGTCTCATCCGCCATGTACGAGGTCGCAAGC
>CAYRKS010000204.1:0-3632 GCA_964424855.1 uncultured Lachnospiraceae bacterium | reverse complement strand
ATCCGGGAGCGAAGACCGGTATATTCTACGGGTATTATCTGTTCATACCGACCGCGAACTACACGGGGCATTTGGGCTTGGACAGAATTTTGAAGTCGGAATGGATCGATTTTCTTTCCGCGCCGAAATCCTATGCCTACACGAAGACCGGCGAGCCGGGCGGCGAGATGTGTCCGTCGCGCTCGATAAACCGTTCGAAAAAATGGATCGAGGAATTGGATGTACGGACGCATCTTGCGGGAGCGGACACGCCGCCGATGTGGAGGATAAATACGCTCGAGGAGAGCAAGGTATCGCTGGCGCGCGAGATGGCGCGAAATCTATCGCGCGGCTCGGGATTCTGGTGGATGGATCTGGGCGGCGGATGGTTCGACGATCCTGAGCTGTTAAAGTGGATCACGAAGCTGAACAAAACGGCGAAGGAGCTTGAGGAGCTGCCGTTGCATTCGACATCGGACGTACTGGTTTTGACCGACGAAAAATCGCTGCTTAATGCTGGTTCGCCGAAGGAATCGGATTTTCCGCGATTCTTCCGAGAGCTGGCGTTGACGGGTGCGCGGTACGATTCGTACAGAACCGCCGATCTTGAGGGATTGGAGCTTTCGCGGTATCGCGCGGTTATCTTCGAAAAATGCTATCTGCTGACTCCCGAGGAGCTCGAGCTCGTTTTGAATAGGAGCAAGGCGCGGATCGTTCTCGGCGAGGACTGCGGTATACTTCGAGAAGGGAAATGCTCGCGCGAGTATTGCGCGGAGCTTCGGGAGCTTTGCGGTGAGCGGCTTTCGACGCTTAACGAGGCGATATCGGGCTGCGACTTGGTTCAACAGGGTACATTTGTATACGGCGACGACCGCTTCACGGCGATATTTTCGACAGACCGCGAGGTTGAACTCGAGCTTAAGCTGCCCTTCGACTCATGGCGTGAGATATTCACGAATGAGGTCGGCGAGGGGAATATCGTGAGGATGAAGCTTGCGCCGAAGTCGGGAAGATTCTATGTAATCAACAAATAACCGAGGAAATATATGGTCACTTTACTGCTTTTAGTCATATACATTGCCTTCATCGGGCTGGGACTTCCCGACTCGGTATTCGGTACGGCGTGGCCGACGCTCTACCGCGACTTGAACATTCCGGTATCGCTCGGCGGCTACATTTCGATGTTCACTTTTATCTGGACGATACTTTCGAGCCTCTGCTCGGCGAAGCTGGTCAAGAGGTTCGGAACGGGACTCGTGACGGCGTGTAGCACGGTCTTGACTGCCGCCGCGCTGATAATTTACTCCTTCTCGCAGAGTCCGATCTGGCTGTTCGCGCTCGCGATACCGCTCGGCTTCGGCGCGGGAGCCATCGATTCGGTGCTGAATAATTTCGTCGCGCTGCATTTCAACGCGCGGGTCATGAGCTTTTTACACTGCTTTTACGGTGTCGGCATCGCGATGAGTCCCTACATAATGTCGTTTTCGCTGAAGAACGGCGACTGGCGCGGCGGCTATCGCACGGCTTTTGCGGTACAGGCGGTGATCGCGCTGATCACGCTGGTCGCGCTCCCGCTCTGGAAAAGGTTTGACGACCGATCGACCGATGAGGATACCACCGAGCAAAAAAGCCTGAAGCCGCTCGAGATCATAAAAAAGCCGGGATATTTTCCGGCGGCGTTGACCTTCATGTTCTCGTGCGCGGTCGAGGGAATATGCACGCAGTGGGCGAACACGTTTCTGGTCGATTCGCGCGGGATCGCGGCGGGAACGGCGGCGCGGATCATTGTGTTTTATTACTGTGGAATTGCGCTCGGACGGTTCATTTCGGGCGTTTTGGCAAATCGCTTCAGCTCATGGCAGATAACCTTTGCGGGCTGTGCGATGTTCATTCCCGCGAGTCTTTTGCTGAATTTCGGCAGCGGGAATATACTCGTGGGGATCGGACTTTTCTGCATCGGCTTCGGAAACGGGCCGCTTTTCCCGAATCTCGTTCACATCACGCCGTCGAGCTTCGGCGCGGAAAATTCGCAGGCGATGATGGGTGCGCAGCTTGCACTGGCTTATTCGGGGCTGATGGTATTCCCGCCGTTCTTCGGCTCGGTACTCGGAGCGTCGGCTTTTCCGTGGTTCGTGACGATATTATTCGTCTGCATCACGCTGATGGCGGTGCTTTACTATCGAAAAACACGAAAAAACGGCTGATTCTTCGAAAATACGACGTTATAATCACTTAATATTCTTCCCAAAAATCGACATATTTTGTCTATATTTTACGAAAAGATAAAATTTTCGCGAAAGGTATTTGAATTTGATCGAAAATGTGGTATAATATAAGTGACAGCACCGGCAGGAGGCCGGGAATTCCGTTATTTTATTTTTGGAGGATGAAATGAACGAATCTAACATCAATCAGCTTCAGCACGAGACCGATCTCTGCGTCATTGCCGCTCCCGGCTGCGAAAAAATCGCCGAGCAGATCGACTGGTATTTGAAGCAGTGGCACTCGACCGACTCGACATTTATCGCGAAGAGTGAGATCATCCGCTTCGGCACAGGCGAGGCGAAGGGACACATTCTTGAAAGTATGCGCGGAAAGGACGTTTACATCGTCTGCGACTGCTTCAACTACAATGTGACCTACGAAATGTTCGGAACGACTCAGAGAATGAGTCCGGACGATCATTTTGCGAACCTGAAGCGTCTCATCGGCGCGATCGGAAGCAAGGCGAAGCGCATCACCGTGATCATGCCCATGCTTTACGAGGGTCGCCAGCACAAGCGCACGGCGCGCGAATCGCTCGACTGTGCTATGGCACTTCAGGAGCTGACTCAGATCGGCGTTTCGAACATTCTGACCTTTGACGCGCACGACCCGAGAGTTCAGAATGCTATCCCGCTTGCCGGCTTTGACGATGTTCACTGCACATATCAGATGATCAAGGCTCTCTGCAAGAACGAGCCGGATGTCAAGCTCGACCGCGACCATGTTGTCGTCATTTCGCCCGACGAAGGCGCGATGGGACGTTGTATGTATTATTCGACGATCCTCGGCATCGATCTCGGAATGTTTTACAAGCGTCGTGACTATTCGATCGTTGTGAACGGCAAGAACCCGATCGTTGCGCACGAATATCTCGGACGCGATCTTCACGGCAAGGACGCGATCGTCGTTGACGATATGATCTCGTCGGGCGGTTCCATGCTCGACGTTGCAAAGCAGCTGAAGACTCGCGGAGCAGAGCGCATCTTCGTCTTCTCGACCTTCGGACTTTTCTGCGAAGGACTCGACAAATTCGACGCGGCTTACGCCGACGGCAGCATCACGAAGGTATTCACGACCAACCTCGTTTACCAGCCCGAGGAGCTTTTGAAGCGCGAATGGTACGCCGAGGTCAATATGTCTAAGTACATTTCGTATCTCATCGACACGATCAACAAGGGCGAGTCGATCAGCGAGCTGCTTCGTCCGATCGACCGCATCAACCGCTACGTTGAGAATTTCAAGCGCGAGCAGGCGGAGAACAACAAATAAGCGGAGCTTATTTGTCGGACAGGCAAGCTCGAAAAGCAATGATAAAGCACGAAAAGGAAGTCGCATTTGCGGCTTCCTTTTCGTTTAAGGGTAAGCTCGAGGGTGAGCAAAGCCTTCGA
>CAYRKS010000203.1:0-3650 GCA_964424855.1 uncultured Lachnospiraceae bacterium | reverse complement strand
CAAGATGAAGGACTGGGCGTTCAACCGTCAGCGTTACTGGGGCGAGCCGATCCCGATCGTACACTGCGAGCATTGCGGAATGGTCGGCGTACCCTATGAGGAGCTGCCGTTGAAGCTTCCGAATGTCGAGAATTTTGCGCCCGGAGAGGGCGGAGAATCGCCGCTTGCAAAGATCGATTCGTTTGTGAACTGCACCTGTCCGAAGTGCGGACGACCCGCAAAGCGCGAGACCGACACGATGCCTCAGTGGGCAGGCTCATCGTGGTACTTCCTCAGATACTGCGATCCGCACAACGACAAGGAGTTCGCTTCCAAGGAAGCACTTAACTACTGGCTGCCGGTTGACTGGTACAACGGAGGCATGGAGCACGTAACTCGCCACCTGATCTACTCGCGCTTCTGGCACAGATTCCTCTATGACATCGGCGAGGTACCCTGCGATGAGCCGTATGCAAAGCGCACGGCGCAGGGACTCATCCTCGGTCCGGACGGCGACAAGATGTCGAAGTCGAAGGGAAATGTCGTAGACCCGAACGATGTCGTTGACGAGTACGGAGCCGATGTTCTGCGCGTTTACACGCTGTTCATGGGCGACTATGCTTCGGCGGCACCCTGGAGTGAGAGCAGTGTAAAGGGCTGCAAGCGATTCCTCGAGAGAGTTGCGGGACTCTATGATCTTGCGAAGGGCGAGGGAGTAACCGCGAAGCTCGAATCGGCGTTCCACAAGACGATAAAGAAGGTCTCGCAGGACATCGAGGACATGAAGTTCAACACGGCCATTGCCGCTATGATGTCGCTGATAAACGATATCTATGACAACGGAAGTCTGACGAAGGACGAGCTGGGAATATTTGTCCGTCTGCTCTGCCCGTTTGCTCCGCACATTTCGGAGGAGCTGTGGCAGCTGCTCGGAAACAACGAGCTCTGTGCGGTCGCAAAGTGGCCCGAGTGGGATGACGCGAAGACGGTAGATTCGACGGTTGAGATCGCAGTCCAGGTCTGCGGAAAGCTCAAGTTCACGAAGGAGATCCCGATGAACACCTCCAAGGAGGATGCCATCGCGACGGTCAAGGCGGACGAGCGCATTTTGCCCTTCATTGAAGGAAAGACGATCGTAAAGGAAATTTCGGTTCCGAACAAGATAGTTAATATAGTAGTAAAATAATATATCATATCAACGCTTCGCCGCGGAGCCTTTGCGGTGGGGCGTTGATTTTATAAGCTTTGTGGGGGCGGTATTATTTGTCTTTGGAGAGCAGGCGAGAGAACAGTGGTCTACATTGATCGAGAAAGCGATTTTTCTGTGTGTCATACGCAGAAAACATAAGGTATAATGCCGAGTTTGCGGCTTTTTTGTGTTGAAATTGTTGCTAAAAAAATATTTTTTCAAAATTTTGCGGTTTGCTCTTGACATATTCGAGATTTTATAGTATAATATTCTGGAGATACAAAATCTCTGATGAGGTTTTATCTCCTTTCCACTTGCGGAGGGAGGGATTATGGTAATGGCAGAGGTCAGAGTAAAGGATAACGAAACGCTCGACAGTGCGCTTCGCAGATTCAAGAGACAGTGCGCGAGATCCGGAGTTCTCGCAGAGCTCCGTAAGAGAGAGCACTACGAAAAGCCGAGCGTTAAGCGTAAGAAGAAGTCTGAAGCAGCTCGCAAGCGTAAGTCTAAGTAAAAATATTCCGCAAGATAATTTATGCTTCTGAATTAAAGGGGGCGGTGGAGACACCGCTCCTTTTAATTTTGTCTTAAAACGGAGATTTATAATAAACCGACGGCTTTTCGGCTTTTATATAAATTTTCGAACGATTTTTTGCGAAGGCTATTTACTTTTTCGATTTATGGTGGTATAATAGAGGTAGCCTTCCGAGGTTCGGAAAAACTGTGACAGCTTTGCCGATGCGGCAAAAAAATAATGAAAAATCTCCAAAAGTTTGCATTGACAATTCGCAGTTCATCTGATAGAATATTTATATATACCGCGAAGCTGCGGTATTGTATGAATTTACCGAACTTAGGAAAGGAAGTCCTTGCCCTAAAGGATGGGCAGGGCGACGGTACTGTTTTATGAAGATCACGTTTGATCCTGCGAGAAAGCTTTTCCGCTTGATCTCGACCGAAATGGAGTATGCCTTTGCGATAAACGGGAAGGGCGAGCTTATAAATCTGCACTGGGGTTCACCGATGTGCTGTGACGAGGATTATTCGCTGCTGCTTTCGGATAATTCGATAATGGCGGCAAATATTGAGCGCGGATACAATTCGGGAGAGTATCGTTTCGGTGCGCCGTTCGACTATTCAACGCCGGCAATAAGAGCTAAGTTTTCTGACGGTGTTGAGAGTCTGAGACTTGTTTATCGGTCTCACGAGATAAAGGAGGATCGTCTTGAGGTAATTCTCGGCGACAGCTTTTATCCGCTCGAGGTAAAGCTTATATATCGTATGTTCGGTGATCTGCCGATAATTTCGCGCTCGGCGGTAATAACCAACCGAGGTGAGGATGAGGTCATTCTGCGCTCTGCAATGAGTGCGACGCTTCAGCTTGCGCGCGGAGTGGATTACCGCATGACATATTTTTCGGGTGACTGGAGCGCGGAGTATCAGCGTCAGACGGTCATGCTGAAGCAGTCAAAGGTTGTGCTTGAGACAACGCAGTTCACCGAGGCTGCGATGCACTATGTGCCGTTCTTTGCGCTTGATGACGGAAGAGCAAGCGAGGTATGCGGAGAGGTATATTTCGGTGCGCTCCAATACAGCGGAGACTTCAAGATAAGTGCCGAGTGCCACTGCACCAACAATGCAAAGCGAACGAGCGTGACTCTCGGAGTCAATGATTTCACATCTGAGATAGCACTTGCTGGCGGAGAGTATTTTGAGACTCCGAGTGCGATCGCAGGCTTTTCGAATCGCGGCTTTGAGCGCATGAGCGAGATACTTTACGACTGGCAGTTCGATCACATTCTCCCGCGCGGAAGGAAGACCGACAAGGCACACTCCGTTCGTCCGGTCATTTACAACACCTGGTATCCGTATGAGTTCAGAATAGATGAAGAAAAGCTCATAGATTTTATTCCGAAGGCGAAGTACATCGGAGCGGAGCTTTACGTCATAGATGACGGCTGGATGAAGGGACGTTCAAACGCCAAAAAGGGACTCGGTGATTGGTTTATCGACACCGAGCGTTTTCCGCACGGCTTGGGCTACGTTGCCGACAAGGCGCACGAGGCGGGACTTATGTTCGGACTTTGGGTCGAGCCGGAGATGGTCAATCCCGATTCCGACCTTTACCGTGCGCATCCCGATTGGGTGCTTTCGGAGCCTAACCGTGAGGGAACGCTTCAGAGAAATCAGCTGATACTCGATATGTCGCGCGACGACATAACCGACTGGGCTATCGACTGGCTGGACAAGCTGATAGTCGAGGCGAAGCTCGACTATCTCAAGTGGGATATGAACCGTGAGGGCTCGGAGATCGGTATAAACAAGCTCGAGCGCGGTATCGCCGTAAAATACATGAGGAACATCGAGCGGATCTGGAAGCATCTCAACGAGAAATTCCCCGATCTGCTGCTCGAGAACTGCGCTTCGGGCGGAGGACGCGCCGACTACGGAATGCTTCCGTATGCCGATCGTGTGAACCGCT
>CAYRKS010000202.1:0-3681 GCA_964424855.1 uncultured Lachnospiraceae bacterium | reverse complement strand
AAAACTACGCAAGCCCTCCGTCCCTTGACTGTGACAAAGTGAGTAAAGCTTTAAGGGGAAGGGTGGAGGGTGTGGGAGGAGGGGAACCCCTCTTTCTCGAAAGAGGGGTTTCCCTCCTCCCACTTAAAACAAAACATAGGAGAACTATATATGAATACTAACAGACGCGGATGGGTCAAGAACGCGATAATCATATTTCTTGTGATAATGCTGATCCTGACGTTTTTCTCGAACACGATCATGAACTATTCGCTTCCGGAGGTAGCGGCGCAGTATACGCAGAGCGGAAGCATAACCTCAAAGATCCGCACGAGTGCGACCGTAAAGGCGAACTCGACGCATAAGATCGTCATCGACGAGACCCGAAAGGTTTTGTCGGTAGCGGTCAAGGAGGGACAGGATGTAGTTGCGGGTGACGTGCTTTTCTACCTTGAGGACGCGGAATCGACGCAGCTCAAGACGGCACGCGAGACTCTCGCCTCGCTCGAGAAGCAGTATAAATTAAAAATGCTCGAATCGGACGTTGACTACTACTCCGACGAGCTGGCGATTTCCCAGAAGGCGGAGGAGCTGAGTAAGGCAAAGACCGCGCTCGAAAAGCTTCAGGAAAACGAAAATCTCATCGATGATCTCACCGCCGAGATCAAGGAGCTGACCGCGCAGCAAAAGCAGCTTAATAAGGAAATAACCGCGTATAATAACCGTATCTCCCAGCTCAAGGGTCAGGCGGCGGATGTTTCGCTCGACGGTGAGACCACTGCGGAGCGTATCGCTTCGGCGACCGTAAAGCTCGATGCCGCAAAGGCGGAGTATCAGGCTGCCGAGACCAAAAAGGCTGAGACCGAGGCGGCTCTCGAGGCTGCCGAGGCGGAATATGCGAAGGCGACCGAGGAGTACGAGGCTGTAGCTCCCGACGGCGTGTCCTCCGCGGCAGACCTTAACGAAAAGCTCGCAGACCTCCAAAAGACTATCAGACGCTATAAGGAGGACTACGAAAAGGCTATCGGCGAGATAGACGCGGAGATCGAAAAGGCTTACAATGCGTGGGTCGATGCCGACTTCCGCTATAACAGCGCGCTCGTGCTTTACAATCAGGGCCAGGGCGACTATGAAAACGTCGAAAAGTGGCGTAACGAGGCAGAGACCTGCCACGATAAGTACGAGGAGCTTCTCGAGGCTCAGAATAAGGTAAAGAGCGATAAGAAGCTCGTCTACGACCGCCAGATGGAGGACTATAACGAGCAGCTCGAAAAGCTCGAGAACCAGCTTGCAGGCATCGAGGGAACAGAGGCGGCAAAGACTCGCCTCGATAACGCGACCAAGAAGCGTAAGACCGCGACCACCGCGGCAAACAACGCCGCAGAGGCTTATAACGACAAAAAGACCGAATATACCGAGGCAAAGGCGACCTATGACGCACTCGTAAAGCTCGAGCAGCTCGAGACCTGCGAGACCGAGCTTGACGCTCTCAGCGAAAAGCTCGAGCAGCTCACCGAGAAAATCGCCGAAAAGACCGAGGAAAAGTCGGAGCTCGGCGGAGTAAAGGATGTCGAGAGCCAGCAGGAGATGATAAAGAGCCTCGAGCAGGAGCTCACGACTCTCCGCCACAACCTCAGCAAGAAGAAGGAAGAAAATTCGCTCCAGGATCAGCGCGAGCAGATCGAGCTCGATGAGCTTGTCGCCGATATCGAGGAGCAGAAGGAACTCGTCGCAAAGTATGAGGCGAACTCGGTCGATGCGAAGATAGTCGCGGACATCGACGGTCAGATCACCTCGCTGTCGGTAGCTAACGGCTCTGAGACCAGCATGGGTCAGACCCTCTGCGAGATAGTCGTTACCGAGCTCGGATATTCCTGCGATATCAACCTCACGAGCGAGCAGGCAAAGCGCGTCCGCACGGGCGACAGCGTTACCGTCTCGAACAGCTGGTGGTCGAACATTGACGCGACCATCGCGGCGGTCAGAAACGACCCGAAGAATCCCGGACAGGCGAAGATCGCAACGATCACGCTCAACGGAGACGTAACGGTCGGTCAGACGCTCAATCTCACGATCGGCGAAAAGGGTCAGACCAACGACACGATCGTTCCCAACTCGGCTATCCGCGAGGACAACAACGGTAAGTTCATTCTCGCGGTCGAGGCAAAGTCCAGCCCGCTCGGAAACCGCTACATAGCGACCCGAATCGATGTCAACGTCATAGCCTCCGACGATACCAACTCGGCGATCTCGGGCGTGATGGGCAGCGAGTTCATCATAACCACCTCAACCAAGCCGATCTCCGCCGGTATGCAGGTGAGAATGGCGGAAAGCTCGAACTGATATGAAAAAATTTCAGATAACGGCAGGGATACTTACCGCCGTCTGCCTGATATTGCTCGGAGTCTTCAGCCTTGTCCAGAGCGTACTCGGCTCAAAGCTCGATTCGCAGTCGGTCTGCGAACGCTGGGCTGCCGACGGCACGAGATACGCGCAGCTCTCGGCGTTTATCTCGCCGAGCGTCGGACTCGACGCGGAGGCGATTGACGGGCAGATGGTGACGAGCCTCGATTCGGCGTATGTCGAAGCGTCCATCGAGGCAAACGAAAATGCGCGGCTCTATGCCTACGCCTACAGCGGCGAAACGACCGTCTCGCTCTCGAAGATAAATCAAGAGACCGGTCTCACCGCAAAGTCGGGAGTCAGTGCCACCGCGCTCGGAGTCGGAGCCGATTTCTTCCTCTTCCATCCGATAAAGCTCCTATCGGGCGGCTATATCGACACCTACGACAATGTTTTGAACGATAATATCATAATCGATAACGACCTTGCGTGGCAGTTCTTCGGCTCACCCGATGTCGTCGGTCAGCAGCTCGTTGTGAACGGCAGGACCTGCTTTATTTCGGGAGTCTGTGAGATCGACGAGGACTACGCGGAGTTTTACGGCGACTCGCCGAGAATGTATATGAGCTATTCGCTCCTCTCGGAGCTGGGCAATCTCAGCGTGACCTGCGTCGAGACCTGTATGCCCGACCCGGTAAAGGATTTCGCGGCGGATATTTTCGAAAAATCGCTCAGTGTTCCCAAGCTGAACCTCGAGATCGTCGAGAATTCGGCTCGCTTTACCGACAGCGGACTCTTTGAACGGCTGAAGGACTTTTCGAAGCGTTCGGTCAGAACAAAGCTCGTCGCGTATCCCTATTGGGAAAATACCGCGGTGATCCTCGTTGACCGCGCCGCACTGCTCTTTATCGGAAAGCTTGTTCCGATCGTCATCATCTCTTTGCTCATCGTGATCGAGCTCGTGCTGGCGTATCGCCGCAGAAAGAGATTTTTCGACTTCGTGAAAGGCTCGATCTCCGATCGTTGGGATAAGCTCATGCAGGATAGACGCAGAAAGCAAAGGGAAAGGTCAGAGAAAAAAGCCGCACAGAGCGAGGGCTGATAAGCCCGCGATCCGCCTGTCTAAGGTTGAAGATCCACCGTAAAGCGAACTCGGCGGCAAAAACAATCACTGTAGGAACAAATAAAAAACTACGCAAGCCCTCCGTCCCTTGACTGTGACAAAGTGAGTAAAGCTTTAAGTGGAAGGGAGGAGGGCGAGGAGAAGGAACCTTTCTTTCCCGAAAGAGAAGCCTGTAACTTAAGAACAAATAAAAAACTACGCAAGCCCTCCGTCCCTTGACTGTGACAAAGTGAGTA
>CAYRKS010000201.1:0-3682 GCA_964424855.1 uncultured Lachnospiraceae bacterium | reverse complement strand
ACGCTACAATGTTAACACCTCGCCTGTAACGGAGATTATTAAATCGAAACTCTCATGACTCCCTTCTCTTTCGTTTATATGCGCCTTTCGGAATTCGATATCCTCCGAACCGCAGTCATGCTCGAGCGTGAGAACGGACGTATGTTCCACACGACCTACAGCCTCATCTGGGTCAAGATGCTTTACGATGTTTATATGCTCACCGGAAATATATCACTGCTCGAACGCTGCGAAAAGGCACTCAGACTCCTTCTCGAACGCTTCGAGACCTACATCGGCGAAAACGGTCTCATCGAAACGCCGCCCGACTATATGTTCATCGACTGGATATACATAGACGGTATATCGATGCACCATCCGCCGAAGGCTCTCGGACAGAGCTGCCTCAATATGTACTATTTCGCCGCACTCGACAACGCCGAAAAGATATTCGCGCAGCTTTCGAAAAACGATGACGCAAGATACTGCGCCGAGTGCCGCGAAAAGCTTCGCGGAGCGATAAATTCTCAGCTCTTCGACTCCGAAAAGGGCATATATTTCGAGGGTCTCAATACTCCGACCGACGAAAAACTCCTCGCCAAATATATGCCGCAAAACACCGAAAAGCGTTACTATCTCAAGCATTCCAACATCCTCGCCGCCTGCTTCGGTGTCTGCGACGACGAGCTTGCACGCTCGCTCATCGATAAGATTTTCGCAGATGAGATCGAGGGCGGCTGCCAGCCCTACTTCATGCACTTCCTCTTTGAAGCTGTATATCGTCTCGGACTCAGGGAAAAATACACGCTGAGACTTGCGAATGAATGGAAAAAGCCGGTACTCGAATGCCCGAAGGGTCTTGTCGAGGGCTTTATTGTTCCCGAGCCGACCTATTCCTTCGACCACAGCCACGCCTGGGGCGGAACTCCGCTCTATGCCCTTCCCAAGGCTCTCATGGGACTTGAAATTCTCGAGCCGGGAATGAAAAAGCTCTCGCTCTCTCCGAGCCTTCTCGGACTTGACAGCGCAAGCGTTGAGCTGCTGACTCCCCACGGAAAGGTCGTATGCAAAATGAGCTCTGGCAGTGAGCCGAGCATAATCGCTCCGAACGGAGTTGAGATCGTGATCGGATAAGACCTAATAAGCCGAGCTTCACTATCAGCACACAATAAAAATAAAGCAAACGCTCTCGAGCTCTGCAAAAATGCAGGCTCGGGAGCGTTTATATTTATCTGAACAGCTTTGCTATAACTATACCGATTGCCAGTACAACAGCCGAAATCGCGATCCAAACCCAGCTGCTTGAAGCTGCGGACATCACCGTAGGCTGAGTGTCTCCGAAAGCCATATCTCCGAAATCCTTGCGATTTTCCTTTCCGCCGAGAGCAGAGTCGTTACCTCTGCCGCCCATACCTCCCTCATTCGGAAGCTCGGGAAGCTGACCGCCTTCGGGTATCGCGTCATCAAAGCCACCAATATTTCCGCTTTGACTCGGATCGAAGCCGCTCGGCGGCTCATTCATTCCGTTTTCCGTCCCCGAGTGCTGCGGCATATTTCCGATCTCACCGCGCGCGGAATTTTCCTCGCTCGGCATAAAAGCGTTCGAACCGTTTGTGTTTTCTCCGCTCGGAAAGCTTTCGATTTCAGCAGTTTCGTTCGGAAAGCCTAAGCTCGGAATTTCGGGCATTTCGCCGCGATCCATGCCGGGCATATCACCCTTCATTCCGCCGCCCACGCTCATAGTTCCCATGTCCGAGAGCGAAATTCCGCTTGCATCGGCATAGTTCATCGTCTCTGCCGTTTCGCCGCTTTCAAGCTGCTTTTCAATGCTCGTGCTTCTCAGCTCACAAAAGCTCTTGAGCGTACTCACTCCGACCTCGAACTCATCATAGCTGTAAAATTTCGTCGGATCAAGCTCGACATAGCTCTTTATAAGCTCATACGCATTGTCGATTATCTCGGAGATATCGACAGTGTCGAGAAATTCCGCAAAATACCTGTGATACAGCTCGGTGTATTCAGTATCCGAAAGTATCCAACCCCACATCGGGCGGTCATCGGAATTTCCGCCGCTTATCGGCGAATCGATCGGCTCGTTTACGGTTGACTGCGCATTTCCGCCCTGGAATGTGCCGAACGCGAGATTGTAATCCCACGGGAGCATCGATAGCCTACCATCCTTCTCGTAAAGGTAATAGTTATGCACCATTGAGCCGGTGTAGCTGTCGCCGTTGCAGACAAAATTGTGTACCACAAAATAGCGCAGCACCTCATCGATATCTATTATCGATTCTATATCCTTATATTCCGAGAGCTTTTTCAGCGACTCGATCAGCCGCGTTTTGTCCGAATCCTTGATCTTCGTCTTCGCGTTGTCCCAAATATTCGAATAGCTGTCAAGCTCATCATCGATGTATTGCAGCTTTACGTCGGACGATCCCATTCCACCGAAGCCGCCGAAAATTCCGAGATCGATGTTGTCGAAATCTATACTGCCCATAAGCTCATTTATAAGTGCGCTTATTTTATCCTCTCCGAGTGACGAGAGCAAAGTCCTTAAACTGTCAAATGTGATATTGTCGAAATCGATCCCATCGAGAAGCGCGCTGTCAAGCCCGAGCTTTTCAAATGCGGCACGAACTGAGGTCTCATCAATAGAGGCTCCGAGGTCGCCCTTTCCGCCCACCTTGTCAAAGCCTCCAAAGCCTTCGTTTTTATTTTGCCTGTCGCCCTGCTCCTGCGGCTCGAAGTCTCCAATGTCACGAGTGTTTTCACCGAAGCCGACAAAATCATTGTTTTTCACGTTGCCGCCATCAAAGACATCGGCAAGCGCGTTCATGTCGAAGCCCTTTCCGTTTCCGCGACCGCCGCCAAAGCTCGTGCTGTCGGGCTTGTAAAGCTCGCCATGCTCCGAGCCGTAATTTCGCTCGAGGAATCCGTCCTCTATGCCCTCGACCGCGAGATAAAGTCCCCAGTCCTCTCCGTTCACCGTGATGTATGCAAAGCTGCAAAGCGGCGAATCGACTCCGAATTCGTTCATCATTGTGTAGACAAGATAATCCTTCATCATCGTAGAATCCTGTATCAGATTGTTGAGACAGAGCTTGTCGAGACCGTAATAGCTCTTCGAGCTGTCATAGTGGTCGAATTCGAGCTTGAAGCTGTAGCGTTCACTGCCCATCGAGGCGACGTTTGAAAGCGAGGTGTTACCTTTTCCGCGTATGCCGACATTTTTATAAGCCTCGCCGTCGATTATTATGCTTGCGGGATAGTACTCCTCGTTCACTGCGTTTTCGATAAGCTCGTCCCAGTTGTCCATAACGATGTCAATCGTGTGGACTCGGGTGTTATCGAAAAGCCTCGATTCATAGCCCATCGTGTTCGCCATAACCTCGATACCGAGAGCTGCGCCGTTCATAAATAATATCGTCAGCACCAGCATCACCGCCGTGATGACCCAGGCTGTCCTTTCAAAATGCTTGCTTTCGGACATTTTTCAGCTTTACCCCATGTAATCTCCGTTGTAGGATACGATGACCGCGCTGTTTACGCCCGGCATTTCGGAGAGCTTGCCGACAAAATCGGTGTTGTCCTCCTTGAGTCTGACCTCGATATTAACCTCGACCGCACCCTTAACGGCAGATTTGCTCTTTACTACACTCTTTACAACGTTCTTGCTTATGAATTCGGAGGCACGAAGCTC
>CAYRKS010000200.1:0-3690 GCA_964424855.1 uncultured Lachnospiraceae bacterium | reverse complement strand
GAGGATATTCTACCGCAACGCCATAAACATCGGACTTCCGATACTCGAGTGCGAGGAGGCGGCAGAGGAGATAAACGCGGGCGATGAGGTCAAGGTCGATTTCGATACCGGAGTCATAACCGATGTGACAACGGGAAAGAGCTACCGGGCGCAGCCCTTCCCGCCGTTCATTCAAAACATAATCAAATGCGGCGGCTTGCTCAGATCGTTAAAGGAGGCTGAAAGGTAATGGTTAAGAATATTGCGGTGATACGCGGTGACGGTATCGGACCCGAGATCGTCGGTGAGGCACTTCGCGTACTCGATCGTGTCGCCGAGCTGTATGGGCATACCTTCAATTACACCGATGTGGACATGGGCGGCTGTGCCATCGACAAATACGGCGATCCGCTTCCCGAAGCCGAGCTCAAAAAATGCGTCGAAGCCGACAGTGTGCTGCTCGGTGCGGTCGGCGGCAGCAAGTGGAACGATGTACCGGGAAATATGCGTCCAGAAAAGGGGCTGCTCAGGCTTCGCGCGGGGATGGGCGTTTATTCGAACAACCGTCCCGCTAAGATATGGAAGCAGCTTGCGGCGGCTTCTCCGCTCAAGAAGGAGATCGTTGACGCGGGGATCGATTTCATAATCGTTCGCGAGCTGATCGGAGGTATATACTTCGGTGAGCATAAGACCGAGGGCGACACCGCGACGGATGTTCTCAGATACAGCGAGTCCGAGATCGAGCGGATCGGAAGGATCGGCTTCGAGACCGCAAAAAAGCGGAGGAAAAAGCTCTGCTCGGTCGAAAAGAGCAACGTACTCGATTCCAGCCGCCTTTGGAAAAGGGTGATGCACCGCCTTGCCGAGGAATATCCCGAGGTCGAGCTTTCGGATATGCTCGTTGACAACTGCGCGATGCAGATCGTAAAGGCTCCAGCGCAGTTCGATGTCATCGTCACCGAGAATATGTTCGGAGACATCCTTTCGGATGAAGCGTCTATGATCACCGGCTCGATCGGAATGATCCCGTCCTCGAGCCTGGGAGCTTCGAGCTGCGGATTATACGAGCCGATCCACGGCTCCGCGCCCGACATCGCGGGGCAGGATAAAGCAAATCCCATCGGAACGATCCTCTCGGCGGCAATGCTGCTTCGGTTCAGCTTTGATATGCAAAGCGAGGCGGACAGCATAGAAAACGCGGTATCCGCATATTTGGATGCGGGCTGGCGCACAGCCGATATCATGAGTGAGGGAGGAAAGCTCGTCGGCTGCAAGAGGTGCGGTGAGCTGATCACCGAAAATTTGAGAAAGGAGTGAGGAGAATGCTTCTTTCAGGCTCGGATATAATTGTAAAAGCTCTGATAGAGCAGGGCTGTGATACCGTCTTCGGCTATCCCGGCGGACAGATACTCAACGTATACGACAGTCTTTATAAATATCAAAATGAAATAAATCATGTGCTGACCGCGCATGAGCAGGGAGCCGCACACGCGGCTGACGGCTACGCGCGAACGACGGGAAAGGTCGGCGTGGTCATCTCCACCTCGGGTCCGGGTGCTACGAACCTTGTAACGGGTATCGCGACGGCTTATCTTGATTCGATCCCGATGGTCGCTATCTGCGGAAATGTACCGACGACTCAGATCGGCACCGACAGCTTTCAGGAGATCGACATAACCGGTGTGACTCTGCCGATAACAAAGCACAATTACTTTGTCGGCTCGGTCGAGACTCTCGCCGACACGATCCGCGAGGCGTTCAGACTGGCAAAATCGGGAAGACCCGGACCGGTGCTGATCGATGTGCCGAAGGATGTACAGATAGCGAAATGCGAGTACGAGCCTCAGCCTCCGGTAAAGAGGGATGAGCCGATGCCTGCGAAGGCTGTACGGATCGAGGAGGCTGCCGAGATTATCAACTCCGCAAAGCGACCCTTCATCTACTTCGGTGGCGGTGTGACAGCCTCGAATGCCGAGGCTGAGGTGCTTGAGCTGGCGGAGAGGATCGATGCGCCGATCGGCTGCTCGCTGATGGGACTTTCGGCGATCCCGACCGAGCATCCGAGATTTCTCGGTATGCAGGGAATGCACGGGCATTACGCCTCGTCGATGTCAATGCACCATGCGGATGTGATACTTTCGCTCGGAGTTCGCTTCAACGACCGCGTGACCGGAAATCGTCAGAAATTCGCATCGGGTGCGCGGATAGTCCATGTGGATGTGGACGGCTCGGAGCTGAACAAGACCGTCAATTCGGTCTGCGGACTTCGCGGAGATGTCAAGCTCACACTGCAAAGGCTGATCCCACTGTTAAACGAGAGCAAAAAGGACGATTGGACGGCAGAGGTCAACGCCTTTCGCGCGGAGGAGGAGAAATATCTCGACAACCGCGAGGGCTTGACACCGAGAAGGGCGATCCTCACGCTCAACAAATATCTCGGCGAAAATACTCCCGTCTGCACCGATGTCGGTCAGCATCAGATGTGGTCGGCACAGAATCTCAATTTCAAGACCCCGCGCCGCTTCCTTTCGAGCGGCGGTCTCGGAACGATGGGCTACGGCTTCGGCGCGGCTATCGGTGCCGCCTACGGCACGGGCGAACGGAGCGTTCTGATCACGGGAGACGGCAGCTTCGGAATGAATCTGAACGAGCTTGCGACTGCGGTTCGCTACAATATCCCGATAGTTGTCATGATAATGAACAACGGCGTACTCGGAATGGTTCGTCAGTGGCAGACGCTTTTCTACAACAAGCACTATTCGAACTCGGTGCTTGAGCGAAAGACCGATTTTGCCGCGTTTGCGAAGTCCTTCGGTGCGGACGGCGAGGCGGTCGAGGCTCCCGAGGAGCTTGAGGCGGCACTCGAGCGTGCCTTTTCGCGAAACGCTCCGTATATAATCGATTGTAAGATCGACAAGGACGAGTTCGTTCTTCCGATGCTCCCGCCCGGCGGATGTATGGATGATATAATCACGAAATTGGAGGTCGAGCTATGAGCAGATATACCGTGGCGGTGCTGGTAAACAACCAATTCGGCGTACTAAACCGAGTTACCGGTATGTTCCGCCGCCGTCAGTTCAACATAAGTGCGCTCACCGTGAGCGAAACCGAAACGAAGAAGCTCTCGCGCATAACCGTCGTTTTCGATGGGGAGGAGGGCGCGAAGCAGCAGCTCATCAATCAGCTCTACAAGCTGCCGGATGTCTGCTCCATAAAGGAGTTTAACGACCAAAACTCGATAAGCTGTGAGCTTTTGCTCATAAAAATGAAAAACGAGGCAGACTCGAGAGACGAGATCAAGAGTGCCGCCGAGGCATTCGGCGCGGTCATCGTGGACTACTCCAAGGATTACGTGATGTATCGTCTTACCGACACGACCGGACGTATCGACGATTTTATCGATCTTATGCGCGACCACACGATACTTGAGATCTGCCGCACGGGCAGTGTGTCTCTCGAAAAGGGAAGCACGACGATAAGACAAGTGATAAATTTATAATAAATCAAGAAAGAGGTAAACAAAAATGGCAAACAGAATATTCTATCAGCAGGACTGCGATCTTCAGAAGCTCAGCGGCAAGACTGTCGCTGTCATCGGCTACGGCTCTCAGGGACACGCTCACGCGCTGAACCTAAAGGACAGCGGCGTTGAGGTCGTTGTCGGTCTTTACGAGGGCTCGAAGAGCTGGGCAAAGGCAGAGGCTCAGGGAC
>CAYRKS010000199.1:0-3697 GCA_964424855.1 uncultured Lachnospiraceae bacterium | reverse complement strand
GCTACATCCTCGCACTCGGTAAGGAAGCCGCAGCAAAGGCTATAAACGACGCTAAGATATCGGTCGCACAGGCTGACCGCGAGGGTGCTATCGGTTCTGCAAACGCCGAGCGCGACCAGCGTATCAGCGTCTCGATGGCAAACTCCGAGGCTATAAAGGGTGAGAACGAGGCTAAGGTTCAGGTCGCGGAGTCCGAGGCTCTTCGCCGTGAGCGCGAGGCTGAGGCTCTCAAGCGCGCTACCGCAGCCGAGAAGATCCAGTCGGCAAAGGCTCTCGAGGAGGCATACGCCGCACAGAAATCCGCAGAGCTTGCCCGTGCTTCGCTCGAGCAGGCAACACTCGAGGCAGACATCATCGTCAAGGCTGAGATCGAAAAGAAACAGGCAGAGCTCAAGGCAGAGGCAGAGGCGGAGCAGATCAGACGGCGCGCAAAGGGTGAAGCCGATGCAACTCTCATGAGAATGCAGGCAGAGGCAGACGGTATGCGCTCGATGCTCACCAAGCAGGCAGAGGGCTTCGCCGAGCTCGTAAGATCTGCCGGTGGCGAATCGAACGACGCGGTACGCCTTATGATAGCCGACAAGCTCGAGGAGCTCACCAAGATCCAGGTCGATGCGATCAAGAACCTCAAGATCGACAAGGTAACTGTCTGGGACGGCGGAAATTCAGCCGACGGCAAGACCGCGACCGCAAACTTCCTCTCGGGTATGATGAAGTCGATCCCTCCGATGAACGAGATGTTCGATATGGCGGGAATGAACCTTCCGTCCTACCTCGGAACCGAAAAATCCGAGGCTAAGTCGGAGACCAAGTCCGAGACCGTAAACGAAACCGTTTAATTAAGACTCTTCAGTAATTTCACCTCCGGAGCATTTTTGATCCGGAGGTGTAGGTATTTATATGAAAAACAAAACCAAAAAGGAAAAAAAGCCCGGCTTTTGGAAGCAGCTCCAGTCCGAGTACAAAAAGGATCGCTCGACCTTTGTGATCTATGTGGTGCTTCGGACGCTCGTTATCCTCGCCGCCATTCGTCAGTTTTTTATTGGGAACTACGAAAACGTGTTCCTCTGCGCCTTCACGCTCTTTCTGTTTCTCGTCCCGATACTCGTCGAAAAGGTCTTTCGGGTCGAGGTTCCGTCACTGCTTGAAAAGATAGTCCTTATATTTATCTTCGCCGCCGAGATACTCGGTGAGATCAACAGCTATTACACCCGCTTCGCCCTCTGGGATACGATGCTGCACGTTACCACCGGCTTCCTTGCGGCGGCGGTCGGTCTCTCGCTTATCGTGATACTGAACCGAAACAGAGTCTTCGGACTCAATCTCTCGCCCTTCTTCATCGCGCTTTTCTCCTTCTGCTTCTCGATGACGATCGGCGTTCTCTGGGAGTTTTTCGAGTTCGGTATGGATCAGCTCTTTGCGACCGATATGCAGCGCGACACGGTGATAACAGCAATCTCCTCGACCCTCCTTAATCCCGACGGTCTCAATGTCGCCGTGCAGCTAAAGGATATAACCATGACCACCGTGAACGGTGAGGTGCTGCCGATAAACGGCTATCTCGATATCGGTCTCATCGACACGATAAAGGATATGTTCGTAAACTTCATCGGCGCGCTATCCTTCTCGCTCTTCGGATATTTTTATACCAAGCTTTCGGGCAAAAAGGGTATAAAGGTCGTTGAAGGTCTTATGATAACCAAAAACGACTCGGACGCTCCACCGAATAAAGCTGACTCAGCTCAAAAAACAGAATAGCCGATACTTTGAAAATCCCCCCGAGATGATCATCTCGGGGGGACAGCTTTTGTGGGATTTATTCGATCGTGATTATTCTCGCCGTGCCGATGCCGGTTATGTACTGGGGAAGTCTCTCGGCGACGAGACCGTCATAGTTGTAGTGCAGGTGTCCCGCGAAGATCGCCTTGATGAGCGGGCAGGACTCGATGTAGCGGGTGGTCTCGATCGTTATCTCATCCGCCTGCTGCTGCTTGAAGCGGTGGTCGCTGTAGCCGGTCATAAGCTCCTCGGGAACGGTGTTTATTGCCGCATTGTCGGCCTTTGACATCGAAAGCTCGAAAAGCTCCGGCTCATAGAGCGGATTGTGCATGAAGAGTATTATCGGAAGCCCCTCCTCGACCTCGCGCTTCAGAGCGTCGAGCTGTGCCTTTTCAAAGCGGTAATAGCTGTCGTCGATGCCGATGAGCTTTACGCCGTTTATCTTGCGGACGCAGAAGCGGATATCATCCTTGAAGGACTCCTGAACGTGCGCAAGGCTCTGATTTCTGTATGCCTCGTCCTCGAAGGCTTCGCCGACATAGAGGCTGAATTCGTGGTTTCCCGCAATGAAGAAGACATCGTTTTCATCGATGAATTTCTTCGCACGGTCGAGGTTTGCCTCGGAGACGAAATCGATGAGGTCGCCGGTGTGTACGATCGGCATATTGCATTTCTTCGAGCGTTCGCTCGCCTCAACGAGGATGCTCTCGGCGTAGTGAAAGGCCTTTGAGCGTCCCGAGGCAAGGTCGAGCTTGCGCTGATCGTTGCGCTCATCGGCAAGGGTGAGATGGGTGTCGCTTATATGGAGCAGTCTGAAGGCTTCGGTCGCTCCCGCGCTTACTCTTGTGAGTACCGTATTCATTTTTGTTATGTCCTTTCTGTAAGGAAATATCGTGATATTTTCATAATATATTATAACACAGCCGAGGGGAAAAGTCAAGCCCGTGCGCGGATTTCGCTTTTAATGATTTATCACCTCACGCCTTCGGTGAAGACCTCGGAAAAGCCGCTGCCGCGCACAAAATCGAGCAGCTCGGTTCTCGAATCGATACCGACATTCTGCAAAAGTCGCCTCATGCGGTAGCGCACGGTCTCGGGCGCGATCGAAAGCTCCTCCGCGGTGCGCTCGGTCGAATTTCCCCGGAGGAGCAGTCCGAGCATTTTGCGGTCTATCGGCTCGCAGAGCGTCAGAAGCAGCTCGAGCAGACCTATGCGTTTGACCTCCTCGTCATCGTAAAAGCTCGAGCTTGAGGTCTTTATTATCGGGCTTTGCGGGATCGGCGGAGTGCAGGGCTTTGTCGAGCCGCCGGGGATTATATCGCCCGTGACGCGGACGGTGAGCTTCACCTCTCCGGGATTTTTCATCAGATAGGCAAAGGCGTTGACCGCCTGGCGACCGAGCTCGAGGTTCGCCATGTCGAGAAGGGTCAGACTCGGACTGCAAAGCCTTGCAAGCTCACTTCCGCCGAAGGATACGAGCTGCATTTCGTTCGGAATATCCACTCCGAGCCGTTTGAGCCGTCCGAGAGCCGATACCGCCGCGATGTCGTTCACACAGACGAGCGAATCCACCCGCGAAAGCCTGGTACTGAGCTTTGAAAAGCAGTCACAGAGTCCCGAGCAGTTGTCGAGAATTATCGGATCGAGTCCCTCGGAGGCGGTGTATTCGAGATATGCGCGCCGCTTTATGTTGTCGGTCGAGGAGTCGGGAAAGCAGCCGTAGAGCGCGATCCTCTCGCAGCCGCACTTTCGAAGCAGCCCGAGCAGCGAATACATCCCCGATACATAATCCGTGCGCACGACTCCGCGCACCTTGGCGTTTTCGGGCGGCTGACTGCATACGAGCAGAGCCTCGAGCCCCATTTTCGAGAGCCTTGCGAGCATATTGTTTATAAAGTTCGGCGTGGTGCCGATGACA
>CAYRKS010000198.1:0-3708 GCA_964424855.1 uncultured Lachnospiraceae bacterium | reverse complement strand
GACCGACTCCGAAAGCTGACGCTGACGCGCGTATGAAAGGCAGAGCGGATTGCGCTTTATTGCAACATCGGCGTAAAAGGCATAGCCGAGGATACGCTGACCGCGGTGATTTATATACCGCCAGACCGCAGGATATTCGGAATTTCCGACGATCCACCACGAAAGCACCTCTGCCTCGGCGCAAAGCTCGACCTTGCAGAGTCCGTCGGACGATACCGATATGCGCTCACCTTTGAAATCCTCCGCACCGACTCCGTAAAACCGCTCGGATGCTCTGAGTCCGCTGACCTCATCGCCGAGTATCTCAGCCGCTGCCGCGTCTATTATCAGAGGAACGCCTTGAAAATAATCGTCGATATGTCTCGCAGACTCGCCGAATACCATTGCAGCCGAATGCTCATCACGCTCATAGGTCACGGGGATCGAGCAGGCGGCACAAAGCTGAGTCGATGGACGCACGGTCTCACTAAGCAGTCGTCCGCAGCCGGCGACAGAGCAGTCGCGCTCAAGATCGAGCTTCATCGGCTCGAAGCAGTATATCCCCTCGGCTTTTCCCGAAAAATGGGCTTTTATCTGCTCTCGGAGCGGGAAAGCTCTCACATGACGGTCGATATAGCCGGTCTCATATAGCGGGGTTTGATTATAGTCGAGCATATATTTGAGTATGCCCTCCGAGCTGCCGTCGGCAAGAAGTGCCTGATCGAAGCCCTCGATAAACGACGCGGGAGTGTTGTATCTCGGGCGCGGATATGCGTCTCCCTCGGTGAAAACCTCGATATCAGGCGCATTTTCGCGACACCATGAAAGCTGCATACGCTCGGATTCGATTATTCCGCCGAGATCGACTGTATTCATGAAATGTGAGCTGTTCCAGTACGGTGCACCGATCAAGCGCATGAAGGGACGATTTTTACCGGCAAGCACTCTCGAAAGCTCGATAGCATCTGCCCCATCGGCATCCCAGGTGGTCGTGCAGACGCACTGCCCCGCGCGTATACTCGGATCAACAAGATCGATAGTCTCGCGAACTTTTTTTCCGAAGTCGAGCATCGTGTCGCGCATGACCGCGAGCCAGAGTCCTCTCAGCTCGTTCGGCTCTCCTGTGAATACTTTTGCCGCAAGCTCCTCGCGACCTATCTCACGCCCGAGCCGACGCGAAAGCTCGGCAAGGTGCAGCTCACAGGCACAGCCGATATCGACCGCTCCGTGACTCGAAAGTCGAAGATCATCGTCTATCATCAAAAGCGTCGGTCTCTGCTCGCATAGCCTGCGGACAAAATTCAGATAATCTGCCAAATATCCCTCATCGAGCGGACAGAACGAATCTCCCGCGCTTTTTCCCGAGTGAAGCCCGACCAACCGCGTAAAGCCCGCCGTCCTCGAGCGGATCGGCTCGGAGGGCTCACCGCCGTGACCGAAGCCGGTTATCCAAACTCCGACCTCGAGACCGTTTTCACGGTAATAGTTGATATTTTCCTTGAGCTGTGCCGCCGAAGCCTCGAGCTCCGCAGCATCGTGGGTGTTTGAAACAAAGATGAACGCGCGGTCAGCTCCGGCGCGCCTCAGCTCCGAGAGATATATCCCCCGAGTCTCATCGGTAGATTTGGAGTTCATAAATGGTATCGAAAGCATATATGATCTTTCCTTTCAACGCCGCATTTGTCACTTTGGTGATTTTTTGATTTTTCGAAAGCTTAAGAGACTTTTTACAGCATTCGTCCGATAAAATATCCGACCGCGATACCGATTATAAGCGTCACGACAACGTGCGGGATGTCCTCACGGGTTATCGCAAGCTTCGGCGCAATGTCTGCCGCCCTGCGCTCGAGGCTTTCGCGCGCCTCGGCAATGCTTTCGCGGCTCTTTTCACGCGCTTCACGACTCTTTTCACGCGAACGCTCGATGCTTTCGTTTATGCTCTCGCGCAGCTCCGAAAGCCTCTCGTGATTCTTGCGCTTTAAGTTCGGGAAGGCGTTCATCATACGCTTCGCTCCGCCCTTTTCGGTGATCTGCTCCGAAAGCTGATCGAATTTCTTCTTCAGCTCGAGGGTTTCCTCCGAGAGAAAGCCGCCGACATTGTTCGAATTCTCCTTCAGCTTCGCCGCGATAGCACTCATGAGACGCAGCTTCTTCTTTATTCCCGCGATGGTTATGACAGTCACAACAAGGTCGCTTATCATCAGCGCGAGCAACGAAAAGAGGAGTATCGCTCCGAGCTTGTTCCTGAGCAGCGAGGCGATCCAGTCAGCAAACGGGAAGATCAGCTTTACAACGAACACACAGGCAATGCCCCAGAGCAGCGAAAACTTGAGGCAGATGTAACCGCCGAGATTAAAGGGCGCGTCGCTGTAATCCCACCATTTTTGGTGAAATACCTTTTCGAGTATAAAGCCGGTCACAAGCTCGATAGTCGATGTTACGAACACCGAGCCGATAAAAAGCATCGTAAGGCTCGAGCTTATCGGCTTCAGCGTCAGCGCGACGATCAGAACACCGAAGCCGTATATCGGACACCACGGTCCGTTCAAAAAGCCGCGGTTGACGAACTTTCCCAGCACCAGTGCGGCAAAAATGACCTCCGCCATGTATCCGACCACCGAATAGAGCAGAAAATACAGCAGCATATCGGTGAATGAAAGTCCGGAAATTATAGGTGCGAACAAAGGATCACTCCCTTTCAGCCTTAAGGATTTGTGAGCATCTGACCGAGCTTCGAATCACCGTCGATGATTACCGTCTTGTCCTCACCGTTGAGCGAAGCCTTGAGCGCGTCGAGCGCACGCATGAATTCGTAAAATTCCTTCTTGTCCGCAGTATTGTACGCCTCGGCGAGAAGTCTCATGTATTCCTGCTCGCCCTCTGCCTCGAGACGCGCCGCCTCCGCCTCGGCGTTCGAAACGACTATATTGACCTGCTTGTCAACGTCATTGCGGATTATCGAAGCCTCATAGCTTCCGTCCGCGGTGTATTTCTCGGCGATCTGGTTTCGATCCGAGATCATGCGCTCGTATACCGCCTGCTCGTTGTTGTCGGGCAGATCGAAACGCTTTATCTTTACATCGAGGACATTTATTCCGTAGTTCTCGCAGAGCGACGAGACCTCCTTAGTGATACCCTCGTAGATATCGTTTCGCTCGGACGCATCGTCCATATTGATGATATCCGACTGCTGGAGCTTACCCATGAGATTCATTATCGAGTTGTAGGTAACGGCGTTGAGACGTGCCTCGGCCTCGGTGGTCGTTCCGAGCGAGCGGTAGAAGGTTCTCGGATCGGATATCTCCCAGATTATGTAGCTGTCAACCGTCATGTTCTTCTTGTCGGAGGTCAGCACCTCGGACGGCGGGATGTCATAGATCATCGTCGTCTTCGGAAAGCTTCTGGTCTTATCAACAAAGGGCAGCTTCATATGCAGACCCGACTCGCTTGCGACCGAGACTATCTCGGAAAAGCGCATTACGCAGACATATTCGTTTTCGGCGACCGTGAAAAGCGTCTCTGCTCCGACTATAACGACAAGCAGCACGATCAGCGCGGTGATTATTCCATTTTTCATAAATTGAGTTAAACCTCCAAGATTATTGTCAGTTTGTAAAGCCCTCGAGCGGAAGCAGCTTTTCGACTCCGCCGTTCGAAGCGTCGATGTAAAGCTTTACACCCGGACGTGCCTCCTCGATCATCTCGGAGTACATACGCAGCTTCGTGGTG
>CAYRKS010000197.1:0-3791 GCA_964424855.1 uncultured Lachnospiraceae bacterium | reverse complement strand
CATCGGTAGTGATCTCGTCAGCCGAGTGGTCGAGCATAACGCGGTCATCGTAGCTGTCCTCGTCCTCGCTGAGAGTGACGACATTGCAGCGGTATGCCGTGTCCTCGGGGCGCATGGTGAGACCCATCGAGACCGCCTCGAGCGGTGAGCGTCCCTTGGAATATATCTTCGGATCGTAGGAGAGGACGGCGATGTTTGCGGTGTCGCTCTCGGGAACCATGCCTTCGGGAACATTGAGAACGGTTCCGCAAAGCGAGGTCTTTGCCAGAAGATCGGTCATCGGCTTTTTCGCCGCCTCCATCGGAGTTTTGTTTTCGAGGGCTTCGACCTTGTAGTCGGCCATGCCGTCGCAGAGAAGTACGAGATATTTCATGATGTATGATATTCCTTTCGAAAGGGAATTGCCCTTAGTTATTCATATTATATTATAGCACATTCGGGGGAAAAGTACAAGAGTATTTTCGAAAAAAAGTTTACGCAGGCTTTACAAATCGCGCCGCGCTTTTGCGGTGTGAGTCCGACATTGTGCGCCTAAGCGCGTCTTGCCCTGAAAAAATCCCGCAGGATAAGGCGCGATTCGTCTGCCAAAAGCCCCGCTTCGATGCTCGGCTTGTGGTTGAGCGGATAGCTGTTGAGATTTATGAGCGAGCCGAACGAGCCGGCGCGCGCGTCCCTTGCGCCGAAGACCACTCGCGGTATTCGCGAATTTACGATAGCTCCCGCGCACATCGGACAGGGCTCGAGCGTGACATAGAGCGTACAGCCGATAAGCCGCCAGCCCGACAGTGCCTTGCAGGCGTTTTCGATCGCGATAAGCTCGGCGTGTGCGGTGGAAAGGCGGTCGGTCTCGCGGAGATTGCACCCCTCGGCGATTATCTCTCCGTCTTTAACTATGACCGCGCCGACCGGAACCTCTCCGAGCTCGGCGGCCTTTTTGGCAAGCTCGAGCGCACGGGTCATGAATTTTATATCGTCCTTACTGAATTGATTGCTTGTGTTCATGATGCTTTTAGCCTCGGGATCATTGATTTTGTTCTTCGCTCTCATCGGCTTTCGGCGCGACGAGAAAGGCGTTCGGAAGTCTGCGACCGTATTCGGGATTTTTCGAGCTGTTTTTGTTTATGACCTCACCGTTGTAGGCAAGGACACTGCTCGAGCCGCCGTCACAGCAGGCGGCGTTCACGACATCGTATTTTTTGAGTATCTCGACGAGATCCTCCATCGTACAGCCGAGGCTCCAGCCGAGCTGCCGACCGTCTATGACGAGGAAGACCATAGCTCCGTCCTCGCGCTGACCTATCGCGGTACGCGGCTGTATTCCGTAGCCGCCGCTGCCCGAGATCGCCGCCTCGCCGTCTGCGATGAGCACGGGTCCGAACTGTATGCCGGCGCGTATGTCGTAGTCCTCCCATTCGGTGACGTTCCCGACGACGAGACGGTCATCGCTCGTTATAAGTATCGAGCCGTAGAAATCGACGTATTCGCCCCAGAATTCGCCGTCGTAGGACAGTCCCATTATGTCTCCGCCGCTGCCCGAATCGTTCGGGTCGGCAAAGCCGCTGGCGTTGATCCCCGCGACCGCGCCGTAGGTATCGAGCATGGCTCGGATGCGAAGTCCCTCCTCATCCTTTTTTGTCGTGCTTGCGAGATATACGCGCGAGGGATCGTCGATGAGCATGACCTTTCCGCGGTAGCCCTCGCCGATTATCTCGGATATGACGATCCCCTCGTCGATATCGTTGACAAGGACAGTATAGCCGGCGTAATCGGGTTCGCCGACGGTTATCGAATTCTGCCCGAGAATAGTATCGTCAACGATTGGAGTCTCGGTCTCGGGCGGCGTGGTCTCGGTCGCCTCGGAGGTGCTGTCGGTCGTTTCGGGAGCCTCGGTCTCGGGCGGATCGTTTTTGTTCAGATGATCCTTGCCGCCGATTATATCGGGATTCGTGTCCCGCTTTTCCATGACCCTATCGATGACCGAGCGCGGGATGAAGGCGGTAGCGAGCCACTGATGATCGGCGGTGGTCATTGCGGTCTCGATCCAAAGCGTGCGGTATTTTTCGATAAAGGGTATCGTCGAGAAAACGGCGGTGAGATAGAGGAGCAAAAGCAGTATTAAAACAGACGGTAGCACGATAAAACGCTTTTTTATCCGCTTCATCGGTCTGCGTTTTTTTGACATTGAGTATCATCCCTCTCTCGTGTGATCGATATCACTCGGAATATACGGGCATTTTAAGCCTTTAATATATTTTACCGCACAACCTAATCCTGCGGATGAATAATATGTAAATTTGCGGCAAATTTCGAAATAAAAATTGTCACACATCATTTTCGCGCGGCGTGGAAAATTAGTATCGAGTCTTCGCTCGGGAAAAAAGCCGCGCGGGGAAAAACAAAGTAGCTGAGGTGCGTTATGTATATTAAAAATAAAATTTTATCCTCATTTGCGGCGGTTTTGATCGCGGCTTCGCTGCTGATCCGTCCGATCTCGGCGGCGGTGGTGATCCCGGGCGGGATGCCCTTCGGAGTGAAGCTCTGCTGTGACGGGGTTCTGATAGTCGGAGTCGGAGAGATCGAGACGAGCGAGGGAGCGAAAAGCCCGGCAAGGGACGCGGGGCTTTTGGTCAGCGATGTTATACTGGCGGTGAACGGCGATAGGGTCGAGCGCGCCGAGGAGGTATCGGGCGCGGTGAGCGAAAGCGGCGGCGAGCCGCTTGCCTTTCGGATACGGCGTGACGGCGAGGAGCTTGAGCTCGAGGTGATCCCGGGACTGACGCTTGAGGGTGAGCTTCGAACCGGACTTTGGGTGCGCGACAGCGCGGCGGGGATCGGCACGGTGACATATATCGACGGCTCGACGGGTGAATTCGGCGGTCTTGGACACGGGATATGCGATCCGACCACGGGCATCCTCATGCCGATAAAGCGCGGAACGGTCACGGGAGTGCGGATAAGCGGAGTGAAGCGCGGCGAGATCGGTGAGCCGGGCGAGCTTGTCGGAACGCTCTTGCCCGACAAGCTCGGAACGTTGATAAAGAACAGCGAATGCGGAGTGTTTGGACTGATCTGCTCGATACCCGATGAGCTTTTAGGGGCGGTCGGTCTCGAAACGGCGGAGGCGGACGAGGTAAAGGAGGGCGATGCCGAGCTTATCTGTACGGTCGGCTCGGAGGGTCGCAGAAGGTATCGCGTTAAGCTTTCGCAGATCGACCGAAGCAATCGCAGGACGAAGAATTTCGTCGTCACGGTGACCGATGAGCGTTTGCTCGGACGAACGGGCGGGATAGTGCAGGGGATGAGCGGCAGTCCGATAATACAAAACGGAAAGCTGATCGGAGCGGTAACGCACGTCATGATCAACGATCCGAGTCGCGGATACGGGATATTCATCGGAAATATGCTCGAGACGAGCGAATGATTTGGGGAGTCTCAAGCGGTGAAAGCCGAGACTGACGATTTATACGTTGAGCCGAACCGCAGCTGAGGCGAGGCTTGGAAGTGACGGCGGTTTTTTGCGGCAAATTGTAACTTTTCTTTGAATCCTATTGACACGATCGAGCGCGAAGAGTATAATTATATCGAAGAAATATTTTAGAATTTTTTTCCTCAGAGCCGATGTTTGCCGCTGGCTACTTGCCGTTGGCTAGTCGCCGTTGGCCAGTCGCCGTTGGTGCGGGGCTTTGGAAAATCGTTCCGAATAAAATGAAGAGCTGCCGTTCGGCGGCTTTTCAAGAGCTTGCAAGTTAGTTACGGCTAACTCGCATATGGAGGAGATGCAATGAAGAAAA
>CAYRKS010000196.1:0-3801 GCA_964424855.1 uncultured Lachnospiraceae bacterium | reverse complement strand
TCCAGACGTTCGAACGTCTCTTATCACGTCTCGCCTTGGAGACTTTCTTCTTCGGTACTGCCATTTTTACAACACCTCCTTAACCGTATAACAGATATTATTATACATCATAATTTACTCTTTTTCAAGTAGTTTTTGTAAAATCGCAAGCCGCGGATCAATTTCTTTTTTCACGCAACCGCAATCGCCCTCGTTCAGATTCTTTCCGCACTTCGGGCAAAGTCCCTTGCAGTCCTCACTGCAAAGCTCTCTGGTGGGAAATTCCATCATGAGCTCCTCAATGAGAGTCTGATCGGGATCGACCGAGCTTTCGGTGATAACGAGATATTCGTCCGCCTCGTCGTCGGGGGTGTTTTCCAACGTCCCCTGAGAAACGAGCGTTCGCTCAACGCTCACCTCAAAGCTGCGCTCCAGCGGTGAAAGACATCTTGCACACTCGGCCTTGTAATCGACCGAGGCGACAGCCGTAAGGCGCATATAACCGCCCATATTGACGATATCACCCTTCACCCTGACCGGACCTTCAAAAACCACTCCGTCGATCTCGGTGTCGATCGGCTCCTCACCCGAATCGAGCTCGGGAGCCTCATCTATCGGAAATTCATATTCGATCGGCATTTTTTTAATCTCGCCCGCGATGAGCTTTCTCAAATCAATGCGCATCAAAATCACTCCTTCCCGCACAAAGATCAACCTTTTACTCTGCACGATGATCGATAGGCAGCGAATTGCATCGTGCAACTATATTATTATATCTTATTCTCTGCGATTTGTCAAGAGCTATGGAAAAATAATATAATTTTTTTCATAAATCACGAGACAGGGATCGCGAATAACCGATTGCTTTGTCGAATTACATCGACCTTCTGCCCTCGAGCGCACGCATCAGCGTAACCTCGTCGGCATATTCAAGCTCGCCGCCGACCGGGATTCCGTAGGCAAGCCTCGATACCTTTATTCCAAGCGGCTTGATAAGCTTTGTAAGATACATGGCGGTCGCTTCGCCGTCGATCGTGGGATTGGTGGCGATTATGACCTCGTTCACCTCTCCGCTCCCGAGCCGCTTTAAGAGCTCCGGGATCTTAAGCTTGTCCGGACCTATACCCGAAAGAGGCGATATCGCACCGTGAAGCACATGATATACCCCTCGGTATTCGCGAACCTTTTCAAGCGACATTACCGCCTTCGCATCCTCGACCACACATATGACCGAGCGGTCGCGTCCACTGTCCGAGCAGACATTGCAAAGCTCGCCGTCGGCTATATTCTGGCAGACACTGCAAAGCCTTACCTTTTCCTTCGCCTCACGAACCGCGTCGGCAAAGGAAAACGCCTCCTCCTCGCTGAAATCAAGCACGGCAAAGGCAAGCCTTACCGCCGTTTTGTGCCCGATCCCCGGGAGCTTTCGAAACTGCTCTATAAGCTTTTCAAGCGGAAGGATGTACTCCGCCATTTATTGGTGCCTCCGAATTTATCAGAACAGACCCGGAACGTTGATGTCACCGGTAATCTTCTGCATTTCGGCAGCGTTGGTCTCCTCGACCTTCTTGATCGCCTGATTTACCGCAGCGACCAGAGTGTCGGAAAGGCTCTCGATGTCGTCGGGATCGACGATCTCGGGCTTGAGATCGATCGAGAGGATCTCCTTCTTGCCGTTAATCTTAACGCCGACAGCACCGCCGCCGACCTGAATGTCGTACTCGCGCTCGTCAAGCTCCGCCTGAAGATTTTCCATGTCAGCCTGCATCTTCTGTGCCTGCTTGATCATTGCATTCATGTTGGACGGTCCGCCGCCCATTCCCTTGGGTAAACGTGCTTTCATGTTCGAAATATCCTTTCGTTTTAAGCAATATTTTTTATTTTAGTTCGCGGAAAATATCCGCGCTGTGTTTTTTAATTTTCCTCGGCGGAGCTCTTGATTATCTCCTCAAGCGCATCGTTTCTTTCGACCCTGCGCTCGGGCGCATATTCGAGCTTGACCGAATTCCGATCGAGCCGCCCGTCCTCAAAGGTGTTCAAAACCTCAAGAAGCATCGGGAACATTCTCGTTATCAGCTGGAGAGCCATTTCGTTGTTGGTTCTTATGTGGATAAGCTCGTCGGTGTTCACCGTGAAGCCCTTCGCCGAATTTTTCATAAAGCTTCCGAGCATACCGTCTCGCTCGCGGCATTTCTCAACAAAGTCCGCCCAGTAGGAAAGCTGATGATATTCCTTCTTAATCCTTGTCTCCGCCGCAGGCTCGGTGCTGCTCTGCTCGGGCGTATTATCGACAGCCGTAGGCTGTTCGGGCTGAGGTCTCGCAGGTGCCGCCTTGAAGCCTCCCGCCTTGAGCTTGTCCTCAAGCGCGGATATCCGCGAAAGCAACGCTTCGGTCGAGGTCGAAAAGCGTTCGTCGCACATTCTGACCAGAGTCATCTCGGCAATAAGCCGCTTTGATGAAGCCTTTCGCATAGAATCCAACGAGCTGTCGAGCAGCTTTGCGTGGCTGACAAGCGTTTCCGCCGAAAATCTGCCGGCGATCTCGACAAGCTCCGCATACTGCTTCTCGGTAAGGTCGAGATATTCGCGCGCACCTTTTGTCGTTCTAACAACGAGCATATCGCGATAAAACGCGATTATATCCTGCCAAAAGACCGATATGTCGCGGCTCGACATGAACATCTTGGATATCTCATCGAAGATCACATCGTAGTCCTTGTCACAGACCGCATTCAATATCCGAATTATCGAATCTCTGCCGCCCGTTCCCGCGATCTCCTCGACCAGTCCGACATCGACCGGACGATTTTCACCCGAGCAAAGCTCAAGTAGAGATATCGCGTCGCGCATACCGCCCTGAGCCAGATGAGCCAGCATGAATGCCGCCTCATGGTCGAGCGTTATTCCCTCGTTTTCGGCGATATACTCGAGCCGTGACGCGATTACATCACTGCCTATCCGCCTGAAATCAAATCTCTGACAGCGCGAAAGTATCGTCGCCGGGATCTTTTGAAGCTCGGTCGTCGCAAGAATGAACATTACGTGCGGCGGCGGCTCCTCAAGCGTCTTGAGCAGCGCGTTGAACGCGCTCTGCGAGAGCATATGCACCTCGTCTATGATATAAACCTTGTATTTAAGCTCTGCGGGAAGATATTCCACCTCATCGCGTATCTGCCTTATGTCCTCGACCCCGTTGTTCGAAGCCGCATCCATCTCGATTATGTCGATGCAGGCTCCCGAGCTCGCGGATTTGCATGAATCGCATTCTCCGCAGGGATCGCCGTTTTTCGGATGCTCACAGTTTACGGCGCGGGCAAGTATCTTTGCGCAGGTCGTCTTACCCGTTCCGCGCGAGCCGCAGAAAAGGTAGGCGTGCGAGGTCTTTTTGTTTTCGACCTCATAGCGAAGGATCGAGGTTATGTGATCCTGACCGCAGACATCCGAAAAATCCATCGGCCGCCATTTGCGGTAAAGTGCCTGATGCAAAGCCTCTCGTCCTCCTTTGTAAAGCCGACAAGCTATAAAATAAGACCATACACCTATGATTCGAACTGAACCCATGCGCGTAAGCACCGGCACGAGCTCGGGACAGGCGACCTCGCGGCACATCGGAGGCACCGCTTAATGCTGCTTGGTTCCCCACCTGACATGGTTCACGGCTTCCGATTGCGCAAGACCCATCCGTCATCACAAGAAATCCGATGCGCAGACCACACAAAAATCAGCCCTTATCAAAGGAATCCACCCCTGCTGCAGCGGATTGCAGGTACAAGGCACCGCTAATTCCCCGGCTGGTATGGCCTTATTTTATAGCTTGTCATT
>CAYRKS010000195.1:0-3853 GCA_964424855.1 uncultured Lachnospiraceae bacterium | reverse complement strand
TTTTTGTGCAAAATAACGGGTGTTTCGCTCGGCTCGGATGCCTTCTTCCCCTTCGGCGACAACATCGAGCGTGCGCACCGCTCGGGCGTTTCCTACATCTGTGAAGCGGGCGGATCGATCCGCGATGACAATGTCATCGAAACCGCCGATAAATATAATATGACGATCGCGATGTGCGGCGTTCGTCTCTTCCATCATTAAACCAAAGGAATTCGTCAAAATGACCGACAAAATCAACATACGCGGTGTCGGCATCGACAATGTAACGCTCGAGGAAGCCACCGAAATATGTGAAGGATTCATAAAAAGCGCGGACTTTCACGCAGTTTTTACACCGAACTCGGAGATCATCCAGCTCTGCGTCGAAAAGCCCGAATATCTTCCGCTGTTCAATTCAGCCGATCTCGTCACACCAGACGGGATCGGAGTGGTATACGCTTCGAAGATACTCGGGACTCCGTTAAAATGTAAAACCGCAGGCTACGATCTCGGACTCGAAATAGTCAAATTGTCCAATTTGCACGGCTATAAAATATTCTTTCTCGGCGGAAAGCCCGGAATAGCCGAGGCGGCACGTAACAAGCTTCTGCAAACCTATCCGAACGCGGTGTTCGTCGGCTGTCACGACGGATATTTCGACAAAGGCGATTCTCCCGAAAACGCCGAGGTTATTCGTCAAATCAACCAAGCCGCGCCCGATATTTTATACGTCTGCTTCGGAGTTCCGGCTCAAGAGCAGTGGATCGCCGCCAATCGCGACAAATTGACATCGGTAAAGCTCTGTCTCGCGCTCGGCGGAAGTCTCGACGGTTACTCGGGAAATGTAAAACGTGCGCCGAAGCTGTTTATAAAATTGGGACTCGAATGGTTTTATCGTTTGTGCAAAGAGCCAAAACGTATCGGTCGCATGATGAAGCTGCCGAAATTCCTGATCGGCACTGTATTGTATAAATTTAGAGGAAATAAATAATAACAAAGCACGGCGAAATTGTAAATTTACAGCTTTTTTCGCCGTCATTTTCACAAGGAAAAGATCAAAATGAAAGTCAAACTCATCACTCACACCCCGGACGCGGAAAAGCTTATCGCCGAATCCGCGAAGCTTTGCTATGCGAAATCCGACATCGACACGCTTTCGGAAAATCTGACACCCGAAAAGGTCGAAAGCTTCCTCGCGCTCCTCTCCGACCTCGGACATGAATCGCCGGTCGAGCACGCGACCTTCACCTTCGGGATCGAGGGAGTTTCGCGCGCGCTTTTGGCACAGATCACGCGCCACCGCATCGCGTCCTTCTCGGTTCAGAGTCAGCGTTATGTCGAAAAATGTGATTTTTCGTTTGTGGTTCCGCCCGAGATCGAGGCACTTCCCGAGGCGAAGGAGGAATTTCTCCGCGCAATGCGCGAGGATGCCGAGCATTACGAATCGCTCCGCGAAAAGCTGTTCAAGCACCATTTTGAGGTCAATTTGGAGTCCGGAATGGAGGAAACCGCCGCTCGAAAGGCTGCCGAAAAGAAGGCAAACGAGGACGCGCGTTTCGTTTTGCCGAATGCGTGTGACACTCGTATAATTATGACTATGAATGTTCGTTCGCTGCACAATTTCTTCCGCCTCCGCTGCTGCAATCGCGCACAGTGGGAAATACGCGAGCTTGCCTGTGAAATGCTCAGACTCTGCCGTGAAGCCTGCCCCCTGCTCTTCGCGAAGGCGGGTCCCTCCTGCCTTTGGGGAAAATGCACAGAAGGCTCGTACAGCTGCGGCAAAATGGATGAAGTAAGGAAGGCTCTCCGATGAAAGAGTCCGAAAAGCAGCAGGCATCGAATATTTTTGAGGGCATGACCTCGATCCGCGCCGTTCTCAAGGCTATCGAATCGCAGTCTTTCTGCTACAATCGGAAAATCATTTCTATCCTCTGCGCCCAAAGCCGTCAATCTGCTCGCTCGGGTGAGCTTTCGTACATTAAAGCGATGTCGTATAAGCACAGTTTTGAGTTGAAAATAGTACCTGACAGCGTTATCGATGAGCTTGCGCTCGGAAATACCCACGGTGGGCTTCTGATGGAAACGACTCCGCGCGAAATTCCTGAGCTTTCGGTAGAAGCAATAAACGCGGCGATCCCCGCCAAACGCCGATTTTTCGTCATGCTCGAAGGTATCGAGGATCCGTATAACTTCGGCTACGCGCTCAGATCGCTCTATGCCGCCGGAGCCTCCGCCGTCATTTTGACCAAACGCAACTGGATGTCTGCCGCCGGAGTGGTTTGCCGCGCTTCCGCCGGTGCCTCGGAGCTTGTTCCGATGTTCCAAGCCGAGCAAAGCTTGTGCATTTCGACGATGAAAACGCTCGGTGTCAAGATGATCTGCGCCGATATGAAAAATTCCGTCTCGATTTATGATGCCGATCTCAGCTTTCCGCTGTTTTTGGCGGTCGGAGGCGAAAAGCGCGGACTTTCGCGTGAGCTTCTCGATGCCGCCGACTCGATAATTCGGCTCGAATACGGTCGCGACTTCCCTGCCGCGCTCTCCGCCGCCTCCGCCGCAACTATTGCCGGCTTCGAGGTTCTGCGCAGAAATTTGTGAAAATGTGCAAAGGGTGTCCGATATTATTTTGCGGACACCTTTTTCATTCGAAAATAAAAAATCCCGATCCGTGCGAAAATCGCAAGATCGGGTGTTTTTATGCAATTTGACGAGGATTATTCCTCGGTCTTGTCCTCACAGCCGCAGTCGCAGTCGTGATCGCAGCAATCGCAATCATCGTCGCAAACGCAGTCAAAGGTCTCGCCGCAAGCCGGGCAGGTAATGTCGGACGGATCGACCGACTCGTCAAAATATACCTTCTCGCCGCACTTCGGGCAGATCACTTCGTAGAAAACTTCGTCATCGTCATCATCTTCGTCGTCGCAGTCGCAGCAATCGCAATCGTCGTCATCGCAGTCACAGTCGCAATCGCAGCAGTCGTCGTCTTCGACCTCAAAAACCTCGGACTCGACCTCGCCGAGATCGTGATCGATCTCCTCGATGTAGTCGCCGAGAGTGTCAACCTGCTCCTCGAGAGTCTCGATGCGGTCAGCCATATCGCCGATGAGGGCAATCATCTCGTTTATGAGCTTGTTCTTCGGCTTGTCGTTGTCGAGAGCAAAGCCCTCAGCAAGTCCCTTCAGGTATGCTGCTTTTTCGGTGAGCTTCATAATAAAACCTCTTTTCTCTATTCTTGCATTTAAGCAAAATGCACAACAAGTTGTGCATTTTGCTTATTTTATAAAATTCGTTAAGCGTTTATGCGCGCTCGAGATATTCGCCGGTACGAGTATCGATCTTGATCTTCGTGCCGATGTCGATGAAGAGCGGAACCTTGATGGTCGCGCCGGTCTCGAGAGTTGCCGGCTTGGTGGTGCCGGTAGCGGTGTCGCCCTTGAAGCCCGGCTCGGTATCTGTGATCTCGAGTACTACAAACATCGGGGGTTCAACCGCGAATACGTTGCCCTTGTAGGAAACGATCTTGCACATTTCGTTTTCCTTGACAAACTTGAAGCTGTCGCCGAGCTTGTCCGAGTTGATGGGGGTCTGCTCGAAGGTCTCCATGTCCATGAAATAATAGAGGTCGCCGTCGTTGTAGAGATACTGCATCTCCTTGCGCTCAACGATCGCGTTCTCAAACTTGTCGGTGGGGTTGAAGGTGCGCTCGGTTACCGCACCGGTGATGACGTTCTTGAGCTTGGTGCGAACGAACGCCGCGCCCTTGCCCGGCTTGACGTGCTGGAACTCGATTACCTGAAGCACCTGTCCGTCCATGTCGAAAGTTATACCGTTTTTGAAATCTCCGGCTACTACCATATTGATTTATCCTCCAAAT
>CAYRKS010000194.1:0-3861 GCA_964424855.1 uncultured Lachnospiraceae bacterium | reverse complement strand
TACTGTTTCGAATGTTCCTCCGAACGGCGGACGCAAGCATCCGAATCAGGAATTCATCCAGATCAACACCGAAAACATCCTCTTCATCTGCGGCGGTGCCTTCGATAAGCTCGAGGATCTTATCTCCGAGCGCAAGGGCAACCAGATGGTCGGCTTCACCAGCGATATCAAGAAGAAGGAAGAAAAGCTCGCAAAGGGCATATTCAAGGATGTCACCGCGCATGATATCGTAAAATACGGTCTCATTCCCGAGCTTGTCGGACGACTTCCCGTTATAGTTTCGCTCGACAGCCTTGACGAGGAGGCACTTGTCCGCATCCTCACCGAGCCTAAGAACGCGATAATCCGCCAGTATAAGAAGCTCATCGGCATGGACGGCGTTGAGCTGGTATTCGAGGAGGACGCGGTAAGGGCGGTCGCAAGACTCGCAATAGAGCGCAATATCGGCGCGCGCGGTCTCCGCTCGATCGTCGAGGGAATACTCACCGACATTATGTTTGAGATACCCTCCGACCCGAATATCAAGAAGGTCATCATAACCAAGGCGGCAGTCGAAAAGACCGCAAAGCCCGAATACGTCACCGAATAATACGACCATACAAGGAAAGCTGATAGCATGGAAGAAACAATGAGCGTCGAAGAGACAAAATGCGAAACAACGCATTACGAGTTCAAAAATTTAATATTGATGTTCTTCTTCTTCTCATTCATCGGCTGGGTGTGGGAAGTGATATACATCGGCTTTACCGAGGGAGTCATCGCCAACCGAGGTATGTTCCACGGACCGTGGCTTCCGATCTACGGAGTCGGCGGAGTCCTTATTCTCATGCTGCTCGGACGCTTCAAGCGCAACCCGGTGATGGTATTTCTTCTCGCTGCACTGCTCTGCGGCTCGATGGAATATTTCACCGCCTGCGCTATAGAATTCGTCTTTCGTTGCCGTTGGTGGGATTACAGCATGAAGTTCATGAACCTTCACGGACGCATCTGCCTTGAGGGGCTTCTCCTCTTCGGAATCGCCGGAACAACGGCGGTCTGCAAGGGCGGTCCCGCGCTTCAAGCCGCGATAATGCGCTTAAACCCGAGGCTTCGCGCGTTCCTTCGTATAGCCCTGAGCATCTGCTTCATCTTCGATCTCGTCACCTCGTTCATCTTTCCGAACATGGGTATCGGCGTGACCTACGCACTGCTTAAATAAAGATACAGCCCCCGACCTATTTTAGGTCGGGGGCATTCGCTTTATATCTGTCTTTTATCGCTTGATCTTCTGTCCGATCAGTCAAGCTCACTGCGGATAACATCGGCTATCCCGGCGCGAAGGGTCTGGTTCGGAGAATTCAGAACGTGCTGTGCGTGGAATACCGTGAAATCGTGTACCTTATCGCAGGCGAGATAGGCTCCCGCCGCTCCGCCCCAGCCGAAATCGGTCTTGCCCGAGCCGGCATATTCACAGCGAAGTCCGAGTCCGTAGCCGCGACCCTCCATGCCGTATTGGCGAAGCTGAAGCTCATTCAGGCGGTTGGTCGCCATGAGCGCAAGCGTTTCGGGCTTAAGCAGCTTTTCGGGGCGCCAGCCCTCGAGGAA
Source organism: uncultured Lachnospiraceae bacterium (assembly GCA_964424855.1). Taxonomy (GTDB): domain Bacteria; phylum Bacillota; class Clostridia; order Oscillospirales; family CAG-272; genus Flemingiibacterium. Next base: position 2,277 of record CAYRKS010000194.1, on the reverse strand, counting down.
TTTCATATAATCCTCGACCGTCGTCACACAGCCGGCTCCGCCGCTCTCGTACTCGCTGCCGATACGAAAGCCGTTGTGACCTCCGATCGGCTTGTAGACCCTCTCATTCGAGTCGAAGCTGTACTGCTCTGCAAGCGATGCTATTTCATCCTCGGTCGGAAGATATGTCGAGTCTTCCATCCCGAGTGGCTCGAAGATACGCTTTTTCACTACCTCACCGAATCTCTCCTGCGCGACCACCTCGACGAGCGCGGCAATGACATCGTGGCAGAGGCTGTAATTGTACCGCTCTCCCGGATCGAATATCAGCGCGTCCTTGGCGAGATATTTCATGACCTCGCGCGTTTGGCAGCGTCCGTTCGTCTCACTGCGCGCAAGTCTCATGCTTTCGCTCCAAAGGTCGTAGGTGAAGCCCGCGGTCATCGAAAAGAGGTCGCATATCCTTATCTCGCGCTTCGGCTCGCGAAGCTCACCGTTTTCACGCACCTTAACAGCCGCAAATTCGGGAAGATAATCCGAAAGCTTGTCATCGAGTCCGAAGCCTCCCTCCTCCCAGAGCTGCATAGCCGTCGTAACGGTTATCGGCTTTGAGCAGGAATAAATATTGTACCGCTCGTGACCGTTTAGCGTCCGGGTCTTCGCCGCGTCGGAATAGCCCTCCATTCGGCGGTATATCTCACGTCCGTGTCGAAATACAATGATATCTATCGAAGGTATCTCCATCTCGACAAAGCTGTCGAGCATTTCATCAAGCCTTTTCAGCATTTAATTTCACCTCTGACAATTAAAATTCTCTGAAGAAATCGTCCCTCATCTCGGACATCACAAGATAGCATTCCTTCCCAAAAAGCAGCTTCGCCGGAAGTCTCAAGGCGATACCGTAATAAAAGCTGTCGGCGACAAGCTGACCGTCGGCGTATATCTGCGCCACATCGTAGGTCTCGCCGATCGATACAAAGCCCTCGTCACCCGTGACCTCGAGCTTCATAAAGCGAAGCTTTCGCTCACCGCCGATCGAAAGCTCATACGGATAGGGTATCTCAAACGGCTTTTCGCACTCGGTGAGCTTAAGCTCTGCGCATTCGAAGCTCTTATCGACAAATACCTCATTAAATGTGTTGCCCTCAAATACCTCATAGGAAAAGCTTCCGTCCTCTGCGGACAAGATATTTCCGTCCGCTTCGAAGATATCCGTACCCTTTCCGATGTGAACACGTCCCGAGAGCAGTCTGAGACCGAGCGCGTCCTCCCACGATATCGTCATTATCCTGAGACCGTTTTTCTCGATAAGCTCACGCGGTCTCGACTTGATTGTCTCGCCGTCCGAGAATTTGTATTCGGCGGTTATCCCGGGGATCTCGGCAAAGAAATACACTCCGCTCTCATCGCGGCAGATCGGCTGTGCCGTCGCATATTCGAGGGTCTCGCCCGAAAGCTCCAGCTTGAACGGCATTATAAAGCCGATCTCGCCCTCGACATTTATCGGCGGGAATTTCACGCTTCCGGTGTCGATGACCGCATCATGGATCGGTTCGAGCGCGGCGAGTCGCTGATAGTGGTTCACGAAAACAAAGCCGCTCTCGCCGTTCGTGCGCATGGCATAGCGCAGATCCGTCAGATTCTCGCAGCTCTCCTCGTTCTCCTGAAGCACAGCCTCCATCGGCGCGAGAAGCTCTCCGAAATACCTTACAAAGCAGTGCAGAAGATTTGTAAGGCGATACGATTCTCTAACCTCGCCGTACTCCGAAAGAGGTGCCTGAAAATCGTATGACATAGCCGGGCAGTCGTTCGGATATCCCGACTCCTTCGATTCGTTGAGGGTCGAATATTTTCCGACCTTGTTTATACCGCCGTGATACATATAATATCCGATGAGATTGTTTCCCGAGCCGAGCTTTGTGAGCGACATCGCGTAAATGTCCATCGGTCGAATTATCGGTCGGCGTGTGTGAGTTATCTGATTTCCGCCGCCCAGCTCACAGGTCGCAAAGGGATAGCGTTCGAGCGGTATCCTCCAGTCGTCCTCGCATACACAATCGCGGATATCCTTGCCGATCGAGGCATCGTTTCGGGTGGTCGTAAAGATATAATGGTGCGACAGCGGGAGCTTTCGCGTGTGTCCCGCCCACGGCTCCTCGGGATATGAGCCGAACACCGGCAATACCTCATCGAGCGGTATCTTCGCGCCACCAAAGCCGCCGTCCCAGCCGGTCACGGTGTAGAGCGGTGCCTTGAAGCCGATCTCGAGCGCAAGCCTTTTGAGAGTCATAAGATGCT
>CAYRKS010000193.1:0-3882 GCA_964424855.1 uncultured Lachnospiraceae bacterium | reverse complement strand
CTGCGCAATAAATGCGGTCTCCCGATTTACTGTGCGTGCTCTCCTTCACGGCACAGGTTAGGGTATAGGGTAAACACGTGTCATTATCGCAGTGGTGGGGGCGGACACGACTAAGAAAGAATTATTAAATCGAGGGTGGGTGAGACCGATGAACGACAAGCAGCAGCGTTTTTGCGAGGAGTATCTTATAGACCTCAACGCGACTCAAGCCGCAATCAGAGCGGGCTATGCGTCGAAGACAGCTTACAGCCAAGGTCAAAGGCTGTTGAAGAATGTTGAGATTGCAGAGCATATAGCCGAGCTTAAATCAAAGCAGTCCGAGCGCACCGGGATCACTGCCGATAAAGTACTCGAAGAGCTGTCGAAGCTCGGTTTTGCTTCAATGGAAAGCTGTGAATCCTTCAAGGCATCGGATAAGCTGCGCGCTTTGGAGCTTATTGGCAAGCACATAGGAATGTTCAAAGCGGATGCCGATGTGGATGCACCGGCTCTCGAACGGCTTGATAAGATACTTGCAGAGGTGAAGTCGGATGCTGACCGAAAAGCAGAAGCAGTACATCCGCGAAGCTGACCGCCGATGGAACTTCAAATCGGGTGCGGTCCGCTCGGGGAAATCGTATGTGGATGTCACGGCGGTGATCCCTATGCGGATACGTGAGCGGATCGGGAAGGACGGACTTTGCTTTATAGTCGGAGTCAGCAAGGAAACGATCGAGCGCAATGTGCTTCAGCCAATGCGCGAACGGTACAGCTCGGCTGTCGTTGGGACGATCAATTCGCGTAACATCGCTCGGGTATGCGGTGAAGAGGTTTATTGTCTCGGAGCCGAAAAGGTATCACAGGTTGCCAAGATTCAGGGTGCAAGCGCAAAGTATGTTTACGGCGATGAGGTTGCGAAGTGGCATGAGGATGTATTCAATATGCTCAAATCGCGTCTCGATAAGCCGTATTCTTGCTTTGACGGTTCATTAAACCCGGAGCATCCGACCCATTGGCTCAAGAAGTTCCTTGATTCGGATGCAGATATTTACTGTCAGAGATACACGATCTTCGACAACACCTTCCTCTCGCCGGAGTTCGTCAAGAACCTCTGCAAGGAATACGAAGGCACGATATATTACGATCGGCTCATTCTCGGGAAATGGGTCAGAGCCGAGGGGGCGATATACAGACGCTTTGCCGATGATCCGCAAAAATTCTTGTTGACCGAGGAGCTGAAAAAGAAATCGATCTCCGAGGTGATAATCGGAGTTGACTTCGGCGGAACGAAATCGGGTCACGCTTTTGTAGCCTCGGCGAGAGTGGACGGCTACCGGCAGCTCGTCGCGCTTGCATCCGAACGGCATTTCGGCGAATATGAGCCGAGTGATATCGAAGCTCTCGCTATAAAGTTTGCGAAGAAGGTTGCGGATAAGTACGGAGAGGTTGATTATGTTTACTGGGACAATGCGGAATCCGTTCTCGGTCGCGGTCTGAAGCACGCATTCGAGCGCGAAATGCCGTCGGTCATAGTAAGACCGGCGATCAAAGCGCGTGTCAACGACCGAATAGCCGCAATGCAGCGTTTAATGGGAGGTGGAAGGTTTCTGTATACCTCAGACTGTGAGTCGCTGAGAGACGCGCTCACGAGTGCCGTGTGGGACGCAAAATCGCAGGAGGACATTCGCCTTGACGATGGATCGAGCGATATAGACTCGCTCGATGCACTTGAGTACACCTTCGAGCGTGACATGAAGCGATACATAAATTACGAGGGATGAGATGGGATTATTAACTTTTGTGAAAGGACTGATACGGCAATTGTTTACACCGGACGAATTAAAGATCGCGCTCGGAGTCAAGCCCGCAATTACGCTTGAAGCTGCTGAGAAATTAAAGCTGTGGTCTGATATGTACTCGGGCAGAGCTCCGTGGATATCCGATCAGGTACAAAGCCTTCGGATGGAGCAGGGGATAGTCCGCGAGTTTGCGAATATATCGGTCGGAGAGATGACCGTGACAGTTTCGGATGCTTCGCTGAATACCGCGCTAACAGCTGCGCTGCGAAATTTCAATGTCAGCTTTCAAAGCGGACTTGCCATGGGTGCGCTTATAATAAAGCCTATGCCCGATCTCTCGGTGCAGCTTCTGCCGCAGACCTCATTCATTCCGCTCTCCTACGACATACGAGGACGGCTTATCGATGTGGTTTTTCCTGAGGTAGTTCGGGACGGTGAACGGTGGTTGACGCGCCTTGAATGGCACAAGCTCGATCGGGAAGGGCTTACAATTGTGAATCGCGCCTTTGTGAGCTTTTCGGAAAATCATTTAGGGCTTGAGACCTCGCTTTCGGTCCTTGACCGATGGGCGAACATATCGCCCGAGACTCATTATCCCGGTGTTTCGCGCCCAATCTACGGTTATTATCGAAATCCGATAGATTCGGCGGATCAGACCGGAGTATCTATCTTCGATCCGGCGGTCGAGATAATAAAGCTCACCGACACGCAGTTCGGGCGGCTCGATTGGGAGTTTGAGTCGGGAGAAAGAGCGATACACGCCGACCCTTCGGCTTTCAAGCGAGGCAAAGACGGGAAGCTCGAGCTTCCCAAGCTCAATAAACGTCTCTATCGTCCGGTGGATATAGAAGTCGGCGAGGGCAAGGGACTTTTCAGCGAATTCTCCCCGGCGTTCCGCGAGCAGTCGATAATCGCCGGACTCGAAGAATATAAGCGTTCCATAGAGTTCGCGGTCGGGCTGTCCTATGGTGATCTTTCAAATCCCCAAACTGTGGAAAAGACCGCGACCGAGATTATAGCTTCCAAGAAGCGAAAGTATAATACGGTCAATGCGATTCAGCAGAATCTTAGGGACTGCATCGATGATCTTGTTTATTCGCTTGCCTTCTGGTCGGCGAAAACGAAGTCGGGCTATGAATTTGTCTGTGATTTCAAGGACAGCATTCTGACAGACGAGCAGACCGAGCGTGAGCAGGATCGAATGGATGTTTCGATGGGGGTTATGCGGCTTGAGGAATACCGTGCAAAGTGGTACGGCGAGACTGTGGAGGACGCAGCCAAGAATCTGCCTGAGCCGCCTGAGGTCGTTCTGTAATGCTGACCGGAGCTGAGATCGAGGCATTGCCGATAGGTATCGAGAAGCGGTTCAAAACACTCGAAAAGCGGATCATGCGCGACATCGTGCGGCGAATAAAGAATGCTGACGAGATTACACGGTCGGCTGATTGGCAGATATATCGCGCCTCTGAACTCGGAAAGGGTATGGACGATATTCGAAAGGAGATCGATGCCGCTCTTGCAGAAACGGACGGAGAGGCGGACAAGCTCTTTGAGAGCGCGGCGAAGGCTGATTGGGCAAGGTGCAAGGAGCTTTACAAGTCGATCGGTCTTACCCCCAAAGCCTACCGTGACAACGAAGTGCTTCAACAGCTTGTCTCGGCAATAAAGGAACAGGCGAAGGCGGAGTTCGAGAACATCGCCGGAACACTTGGAGTTGCGACTGCAAACAAAGGGCGGATAAATACGGTGAGCCTTACGGAATATTTCATCGATACGCTCGATGATGCCGTTCTTGACATCTCATCGGGCGCATTTGATTACAACACGGTACTCAAAAGGACCGTTACCGAGCTTACCAACTCGGGCATACGGACAATAAATTACGATTCGGTTTCAAAGCGTCCGACGAGCGCGAGGGTAGACGTTGCGGTTCGGAGAGCGGTCATGACCGGTATAAATCAGCTGACCGGAAGAATCGCCGAGGACAACGCTAAAACGCTCGGAACGGATATGTACGAGGTCTCGGCTCATTCCTGCTGTCGTCCGGAACACGTTGAATGGCAGGGCGGCTGGTACACGATGGAGCAGCTCAAGACTGTCTGCG
>CAYRKS010000192.1:0-3943 GCA_964424855.1 uncultured Lachnospiraceae bacterium | reverse complement strand
GATCCCGCATCCGATGATGAGATTGTTCAAAAATTCGATCTCGATACAATCGAGAAAAAATCCGAAAACAAGACCGCGTTGCAGCGTGAGCTGGGGCTTCCCGAGAGGGCGGATGCTCCTATGGTCGCAATGGTCTCGCGTCTTGCGTCGCACAAGGGCTTCGATCTCGTTCGCCGAGTTGCGGATGACATAATGCAGAGCGACCTTCAGCTCGTCATTCTCGGAACCGGTGAATGCGAGCTTGAGGATTTTGCCGCCGGGCTTGCCGCAAGATATCCAGAAAAATGCGCGGTTCGTCTGACCTTCGACAAGAGCCTTGCAAAGCGGATATACGCCTCGGCTGATATCTTCCTCATGCCGTCGAAATCCGAGCCCTGTGGACTTGCACAGATGATCGCCTCGCGCTACGGCACAGTGCCGATAGTCCGTGAGACCGGCGGGCTTTACGACACGATAAAGCCCTACAACACCACGGATCAGACCGGAAACGGAATAACCTTCAGAACCTACAACGCACACGATATGCTCGATGCGATCCGCCGCGCCGCCGCACTGTATTCGAACAAGGACGAATGGAGAATACTCGTTTCTAACGCGATGAGCGTCGATTTCTCGTGGGATTCTTCGGCGAAGAAATACATCGAGATGTATGAGGAACTTTGAGCCAAAACAAAAAGTAAAGGAATAAGCTAAGCAATGAATCAAGGATACAACAAAGCAGCGATACGCGATGCGCTCCGTGCAAAGCTCGCAAGATATTTCGGAACGACTCCCGAGGAGGCATCCGAGGAGCAGATATACAAATCGGTCATACTCTCGGTAAAGGATATCCTCACCCAGAAGCGCACCGATTTCAAGCTGGACACCAAAAAGCAGCGCGGCAAGAAGGTATACTACCTCTGCATGGAATTTCTTATCGGTCGCTCGCTAAAAAACAATCTGCGAAACCTCGGTATCGCGGACATATACGGCGAGGTGCTCTCCGAAATGGGCTTTTCGCTCGATGAGATATATACGCTCGAGCCCGATCCCGGACTCGGAAACGGCGGTCTCGGAAGGCTTGCCGCCTGCTATATGGATGCACTCACGACACTCGATTATCCGGCTACCGGATTTTCGATCCTCTATGAATACGGTCTGTTCAAGCAGCGTATAATCGACGGAGAGCAGATCGAGCTGCCCGACATCTGGATGCCCGAGGGCGATGTCTGGCTCGTCCCGCGCAAGGACAAGACCTTCACGGTCAAGTTCGGCGGAAGGGTCAGCGAGACCTGGGAAAACGGTCACTGCGACATAACCCACGAGGGCTGTGATGTCGTTCAGGCGGTGCCGTATGACATGATGATCTCGGGCGCGGATTCGAAGGCGGTGAACATCCTCCGTCTCTGGAAGGCGTGCGACATCACTAACTTCAACATGAACCTCTTTTCGCAGGGACAGTATTACAAGGCAATGGAGGAGGGAACCAACGCCGAGATAATCTCGAAGGTGCTTTATCCCTCTGACAATCACAATGAGGGAAAATTCCTCCGCCTGTCGCAGCAGTATTTCCTCGTTTCTGCTTCTCTCCAGTCGATAATAGCCGATCATCTTACGGCATACGGCTCGCTCGATAATTTCTCCGAAAAGGTCGCAATACACATAAACGATACTCATCCGGCAATGGTCATCCCCGAGCTCATGAGGATATTGATCGACACCTACTCCTACGATTGGGAGGCTGCATGGAAAATAGTCACCGCGACCGTTTCGTATACCAATCACACAGTCATGCCCGAGGCTCTCGAGACCTGGAACGAGGAGCTTTTCAGGCTCAAGCTTCCGCGCATATATTCGATAATCTGCGAGATCAACCGCCGCTTCTGTGCGGAGCTTTGGAAGGCATATCCGGGCGACTGGGATCGCATATCGCGAATGGCTATAGTCGGATACGACCAGATACGGATGGCAAATCTCTCGGTCGTCGGCTCTAACACCGTAAACGGAGTTTCGAAGCTCCACTCGGATATACTCAAGAAGACGATATTCCACGATTTCTACAAATATACTCCGCAGAAGTTTACCAATGTCACGAACGGTATTGCACACCGCCGTTGGCTATGCTATTCAAACCCGCAGCTCACCTCGCTCATCGACGAGTGCATAGGTGACAGCTGGCACAAGCGTCCCGAAAATCTGGCGGATTTTGCGAGATTTTCAAACGATCCCGCCGTTCTCGAGCGGATCGGTAAAATAAAGCGCGCCAACAAGGCAAACTTCGCGATATACGCCGAAAAACGCTGCGGTATGAAGCTTGATCCCGATTCGGTCTTCGATGTGCAGATAAAGCGTATGCACGAGTACAAGCGTCAGCTCCTCAATACACTTCGAATAATCAGCCTATTTGTCAGACTTAAGGAAAATCCCGAGCTTGATATAGTGCCGCAGACCTTTATCTTCGGTGCAAAGGCAGCTCCCGGCTATTATATGGCGAAGAATATCATAAAGCTCATCTGCTATGTCAGCGCGGAGATCGAAAAGGATCCGAAGCTGCGCGAAAAGCTCCGTGTGGTCTTCATGGAGGATTACAATGTCAGCCTTGCCGAGATACTGATCCCCGCGGCGGATATAAGCGAGCAGATATCCCTTGCCGGAAAAGAGGCGAGCGGAACCGGCTGCATGAAGCTCATGGCGAACGGTGCGGTCACTATCGGAACGATGGACGGCGCGAATGTCGAGATATTCGAGCAGGTCGGCGACGAAAATATGTATATCTTCGGTCTCACGACCGAGGAGGTCGATGATCTCTGGAGACGCGGCTACAACGCAATGCAGTATTATATGCAGAGCGACCGCCTGAGAGCGGCTATCGATGCGCTTGACAGCGGCTTCAACGGACGCTCCTTCACGGATATAAAGCAGTATCTGATAAATCCCGCTTACACCCACGGTATCGCCGATCCGTATATGTGCCTTGCCGACTTTGATTCCTATTCAAACACGCACGACGCGATGCTCCGCGATTATCTGAACAAGGAAAAGTGGAATCGTATGTCCTTTATGAACACCGCAAGGTCGGGTATATTCTCCGCCGACCGCGCGATACGCGAGTATGCCGACAACATATGGCATATCCGCTCCATAAAGTGATGCTGATCTATAAAAATAACAGTGCGATAGACGCGGCGGCTCTGCTTGAGACGCACTCGACCGAATTCGGCTCGACCGATTCCTGCGCCTTTCGCTGCGGCGACACTCTCACCTTTATTGTGAGAGTGCCGCGCGCATTTTGTGTCGAGAATGCCTCGCTGATATTGTACACCGATTCGGATATGTCCGAGCGTGAGCTTGCGGCGAAAAATGTCGAGCCGAGCAGCGAAGAGGATGGGTACGGATATTTTGCCTTCGACAGCTTTTTCGTTCGTATAGCTTCGGAGGAGCTCGGTGAGGGGCTTTATTATCACTGCTTTGCGGTCGATACGATATACGGGCGGCTTTATGTGAGCCGTGACGGAGCTCTTGTCGGCGATAAAAGCTCGGTAAGCTCGACTCAGCTCATGCTGTATTCAAAGGCTTTCCACACGCCCGATCGCTTTAAGGGCGGAATGATGTATCAGATTTTTCCCGATCGCTTTGCAAGAGGAAGCATAGAAATTAAGCCATCGACTCCAAGGTCTGTCGAGTCGGACTGGGAAAACGGAGGACTGCAATATGCCGCTGTACCCGGCGGCGAGGTAGCAAACGACCGCTTTTTCGGCGGTGATCTTTATGGGATCGCAGAAAAGCTCGATTATATCAAATCACTCGGAGCGGATATACTTTATCTCTGCCCGATATTCGAGGCGGCTTCAAATCATCGCTATGATACCGGAGATTATTTCAAGGTGGACAGTCTGCTCGGCGGTGAAAGGGCTTTCGACCATCTGCTCTCCGAGCTGAAAAAGCGCGATATGAAGCTGATCCT
>CAYRKS010000191.1:0-3955 GCA_964424855.1 uncultured Lachnospiraceae bacterium | reverse complement strand
CGTCCGAAGCATCGCGGGGTCGCCGACGACGAGATAATATCCGATCGGATCGGAGCTGCGCTCGAGCTTTACCGTGACGCTCTTCTCCTCGTTCGAAGCCACGGTGTCGCGGGTCGAGTATATCAGCGTCATGCTGTCGGCATCCGAAAAGTTTTCGAGCCGTATCCTTATCGCATCGACATCACGGTCGGGTATCGAGGAAAACGCCGTTCCGGTTATGACCGTTTGAGCGTCATTCGAAAGCTCGACGATAAGCCGCTCCGCCTCATCGTCATAGCCCGCGGAGCCGCCGTTGACCGTGAAATTATCGATCATGTAGCGTTCGGTGTGAGCGCGGTCGATCCGCTGATCGGCTCTTATATTGTCGAGATAAAATCCGCAGTCACAGCTCTCGCCGCTCACCGAGGATATGATAAGGCTGAATTCCGCGCTCACGACCTCAGAGCGCGATTGCCAATCGCCGATCGGTATTCCGACGGTCGTCCATTCCCCCGTCTCGAGCCTTGCGATATTTTCGTTCGTGCTGCCATCCTCGGAATGCAGTATCACCCGCATATAATATTCCGCCTCCGGATCCTTATCACAGCCCGGGACATACACCTCATAGGCGACGCGCTGATATTCCTCAAGATCGATCGACTCTGATATTCCCGAGCTTCCGACCGAGATCGCGCCGAAATCAGCTTTCACCGTCCGCACAAGGTCGGAGTCAAGATCATAGCTGTTGACCTCAAGGCAGGAATGCCGCTCACCGACCAAGGAGGATATTCCGACCGAGCGCACGTTGTCGCTCTTTCGAAAGCCGTCCGTGCCGTATTCGAAATCGGCTATGACAAGCTCGTCCGCAGTCTCGGCAAAAACCGTTCCCGTAAGCGCGGCACAGAGAGCTCCCGCCGCAAGCAGAGCTCGGATCGCACTCTTTACATATCTCATTTTCGCGTCACCGCCCGAATTTTCCAAATTACTCGCCGTCTGCGTTTTTCAGTCTATAATATTATACCATTTTTCGGGGGAAAAAGCAAATGTTTTTTGATTTTTCTAATAATTTTCTAAATCAAGGTTGCAAATTGCTGATTTTTCTGTTATAATAATGATTGTATCACTTTTTTGCAAGGAAAATAAGTCAAGACAAGCCTTAGTATAAAGGCGAGAAAGGAAAGAAAATGCCGATCAGAATCCCAACAGGTCTCCCCGCGCGCGATACGCTCGAGCAGGAGAACATATTCGTAATGAACGAATTTCGCGCCGCACATCAGGACATCCGACCGCTTAAGATCGCCGTCCTCAATCTGATGCCGACCAAAATAACCACCGAAACACAGCTCATCCGTCTTTTATCCAACAGCTCACTTCAGATCGAGCTGACACTTTTGCAGACCGCGACCCACCGTTCGAGCCACACTCCCGAGGAGCATATGCGCTCGTTTTACAAAAACTTCGACGACATCCGCAGCGAAAACTTCGACGGACTCATCATCACGGGTGCGCCGGTCGAAAATCTCGATTTTTCCGAGGTGACATATTGGGACGAGCTCTGCGACATAATGGACTGGTCAAGGACTCACGTCTTCTCCACCCTGCACATCTGCTGGGCGGCACAGGCGGGACTTTATCACCATTTCGGTGTCGAAAAGCATCCGCTCGACAAAAAGATGTTCGGTATCTTTAAGCACTATGCGGTAAATCCGAACCATCCGATCCTCCGCGGCTTCGACGAGGAATTTCTCGCGCCGCATTCGCGCCACACCGAGGTGCGCGAGGAGGACATCGCAAACGCTCCCGAGCTTGAGCTGGTCGCAAAGAGCGACCTTGCGGGTCCCTATATAATCTCGGCGAAAAACTCGCGTATGCTCTTCGTCACGGGTCACTCGGAATATGACTACGACACGCTCTCGAAGGAGTATTTCCGCGATGTTGACAAGGGACTCGACATTGAGCTGCCCTACAACTATTTTCCAGACAACGACCCGACAAAGCGTCCTCCGAACCTCTGGCGCTCACACGCAAACCTGCTTTATTCAAACTGGCTGAACTATTTCGTCTATCAGAATACTCCTTACGATCTTTCAAAGCTTTCGTAATAATGCGCCCGATACATGGGAAGAATATATTCGCGGAAAGGTATTTTTCCGCGAATATATTTTTTTGAAAGGAGATAAGCTTGAAGGGCAAGTCTTTTGCCGCATCAATCGATCTCCGAAAGGTCAGAAAGGTTAAGAAATATGGATAAAAGTGAGACCCTGCTCCGGGAGATATCTAAAAATGTCAGGATGGGCGGCGATTCGATCGTCGATATCATCGACCGCGCCGAGGATCCGAGCTTTCGAGGCGAAATGACGCTCGAGCTTGAAAAATACCGCGGCTTCGAGCGCAAATCGGCAAAAATGCTCGGCGAACGCGGATTAAAGCCGAGCGAGATAGCTCCGCTCGCCAAAATGAGTGCAAAGGTCGGAATGGCGTTCAACACTCTTCTCGACACGACCACCTCACACCTCGCCGAGATGATGATAAACGGCGCGACGATGGGTATAATAGACCTCGAAAAAAGGCTGAACGAGGGCGGATATTCGCCCGAGTCCGAGAATTTGGCGCGTGAGGTGCTGAGCTTTGAAAAATCGACGGTCGAGCGTCTCGGTCAATATCTCTGAAGGGCTTAAAGCCGACTGCCGTCAGCAACGTCCCGCGAGCGTCATTGCGACCTCGGCAAGACTGCGGCGGCAGCTCGTGAGCGTCGGCTCGGGTATCTTGTTAGGAACGTGACATTCGAGCGACAGCACGACCGACTCGTCGAGAAGCTTCAGCGAATCGGTGAAGTCGGTCCAGTCGATCACACCGTTGTAGGGCAGCCAGTGGCGGTCTATATGTCCGTCGTTGTCGTGAACGTGGAGAATACGGATGATATCGTGATCGCGGCGTATCGTCTCGCTCGGCTGCTCGTGATGTATGATCCCATGTCCGGTGTCAAGGCACATTTTGAAATATTCGCTGTCAAAGCTGCGTACAAAATCCGCCGTGCTTTTCGGGCTTGCTATCGGGAGCCTTCCCATCGGCATATTCTCAAAGCAGATGACAACTCCGCACCTCTCAGCTTCATCGATCAGCTCGGAGAAGAATTCGCGGTTCATCTCCAAAAAGCGTTCCTTGTTCGTATCGTCGGGCATATCCGCACCGAAGGGCATTATCGGGTGGATAGCCATGTATTTGCAGCCGAGCAGAGCCGTACCGTGAAGCGAGAGCTTCATCTTTTCCATACGCTCGGCGCGCTCGGTCTCGGTCGAATCGTTCACAGGCCAACGCCACGGACCGTGAGTCTGCGAGATCACAACGCCCGAGGTCTCCGCCGCCGCGCGCTCCTCCGAGAGCCTGCGCTCAAATTCCGCCATACCGCTTGTGAAAAGCTCCGACTCGGTATCGGCGAATTCCTGATAATCGATCGCCTCAAAGCCGTCGATACGAAGCCTTATGTATTTTTCGAGTCCGAGCGGATATCCGCCCGACATTATTCCGATACTTCTCATACAAATAAACATCCTTTCAAAAGCAACTGATATTTTTATTATGCCGTAAAAAGCTCAAAAGCCGACACCGCAAAGCGGCTCACTTCTTCGGCTTCTTGAGGAAAACGAAGCCGACAGCTGCGGCAACGACCGCGATGATAACGATGAGTATAGTCTTGTCTCCGGTCTGAGCCGCGATATTTACAAGCTGTTCCATTTTTTTGACCTTAGCCCTTCAAGCAGGCTTCCTTTACATAAATTTTGACTGCGCTTTGCAGCCCTTGCATCATATCTATTTTACCATCCGAAATCGAAATTGTCAATACGATGGTATAAAAATTTACCATACCCGCGCGTAAAATTCAAAAAGCGGCACTCTCCGAGCCGAAAAAAGCGTTCACGCCTCGGTGCTGTCACCGATGTGAACGCTTTTTTCCCGCAATTAAAGCTCGGTCACA
>CAYRKS010000190.1:0-3985 GCA_964424855.1 uncultured Lachnospiraceae bacterium | reverse complement strand
CTCCAGCACTTCATAGTTTTGTTCTCCTTTTTTATAAATTCCTGTAACCGGCGATCACAGACAGCTGCTTCTGTCCCTCGACCGCTATGCTACTAATATGCACTTTTTTTGTGATTTTATTCCTTTCACCGGATTTTTCCGGATTTTATTTCAGAATGAATTTGTCCGACTCCTCGAGTGCGAGAAGCTCGATTATCCTTTCCGCGTTCTCCTTTTCATAATCGAGGGTCGCGGGATGGTGCGCGTCGCTTCCGAAATAGAACTTACAGCCGCAGTTCTTAGCAGCTCTGTATATCCTAAGCTCGCTTTCGGGCGAGGAGCAATTTTTGAAGCTCGAGTCAAAGTTCAGCTCTATACCGATACCGCTCTCGCGTGCGCGGTTGAATATGCGTGTCAGCTCATCGTCGGGTATGCAGTCGAGGACATCGATATAATTTCTGTTCTCTCCGCTGTAAATGAGCGGGCAGGTGAGATGCGCGATACCGATCTTATGGAAGGGAAGCTCCATATCGAGCAGTGCGTCAAAGCGTTCGATCCAGAGCCTTGCACGTTCCGAGGCATCCTCATCGCCGCGGCAGGTGAAGCCGCCCATATGCAGATGGGTAGTCGGGATAATAACAAAATCAAACCTGTCAAGGCTCTCCTTCGAAATACCGAGCGTAAGATCACGCTTGAGCTCGGTCTCACAGCCGAAGAGGAATTTTATCCCGCCGGCCTTGGGGAGCGGAAGAGCCGCCGCGATGTGCGCGTAATCCTGCGCGGAATAGAAGCCGAAGCTCTCGGCTCCGGGGACTGTCTCGTCCCAATAATGATCGGTGAGGCAGATGGTCTTGAGAGAGTTTTTCAGACCGTACTCGAGTATCGCCTTGGTGCTTTCGGCGGGGTCGTTAGAGCAGAGCGAAAGCTTTGAATGTATATGAAGATCGTTGTCGAATATATAGCGCATAGTGTACCTCTTTGGTATTATGTATAACAAATCTGCTCCGATCTCAGCCTCAAGTCGGCATAAGCACGAGCATATTTCTGTTCTATTATAGCACCTAAATCCGCATTTGTCAACCTTAAAAAGTATTTTCGTCACCTTGAATAATTCGAAAGGATTTTTTTGTACATCATTCACAAAAAAGCTGCGAGTTGCAAACTGCCTATTGCCTTTCGCTTTTGAAAGTGGTATAATATATAGATGAGAGAATATTTTTGAACGGAGAATTTGAAAATGAACGGAATGCCACCTCCCCCGCCCGGACCGGATCGCGCGGAAAAACGCCGTATAACACCGCCGCCGAAGAATATACGCGAGGTACCGGATTACTTAAAGCGGCTCTTCGTCGGATTTTTCAGCCGACTGTTTTACATATACGGACTCGTCTGGGAAACTAAGCCGTGGATACTCTTTGCGATGGTATTCATGGCGATCTTCAACGGCGTTATGCCGATAATCGATGCCTTCCTCGCAAAGGAGCTTTTGAATCTGCTGTATGACGCGGCAGTCGGTCAGGTCAAAGATTTCAGCGCGATATCGGGTCTTCTTGCCTTACAGTTCGGATATATGTTTGTAAAGCGGATAACCACACAGATAAACAATATGCTTATGAAGATAACCGGTGAGCTGGTATCGAATCACATCCGCCTGAAGATAATAAACAAGGCGCGCACCATCGACACCGCAAGCTTCGACACACCCGAATTCTATCAAAAGCTTGAAAACGCCAACCGCGAGGCGGGAAATCGCCCGATACAGATACTGAACTCGACGCTCGGTATAATGTCAACGATAATCAGCACACTCAGCTTTGTCACCGCGCTTGCCGCCGTGAGCCTTGCCGCGCCGATAATCGTTGCCGTGATGGCTATCCCCTCGGCGATAGTCAGCTTCATCTACCGACGCAGAAACGCCGACTATATGTTCCGCCGTTCGAAGGAGCGCAGGAAGCTGAACTATTTTGCAAACATCATGTGCAGCAAGGATCACGTCAAGGAGGTCAGGATGTTCGGTATGTCCGACCTCTTGATCGGAAAATACAAGGAGGTCTTTGCAAAATACTTCGGCGGTCTGAAGCGGCTGATCGTTTCGGAGGGAGTCTGGCACATGATCCTCTCGGTGCTTACAACTATCGTAAACTGCGGACTTTACATCTTCATCGCGTCCAAGGTATTTACCGGTGAGCTGGAGCTGGGAGATTACTCCTTCTACACACGCGCACTCACTCAGATCGCAAGCGGAATATCGACTCTCGTATCCACCACCGCCTCGATATATGAGGGAACGCTCTTTATCGACAACATGATATCCTTCATGAAGGAGGAGCAGCACATCGTCCCGCGTCTCGATCCGCCGAAAAAGCCGAGCCGCGGCATCGGACACACGATCGAATTCAAAAACGTCTCCTTCCGCTATCCCGAAACCGAGGTCGATGTCATCAAAAACGTCAGCTTCAAGCTCTCGCCCTGCGAAAGCGTTGTCCTCGTCGGACTCAACGGTGCGGGAAAGACCACGCTGTTAAAGCTCCTCACACGTCTTTACGACCCGACCGAGGGTGAGATACTTCTCGACGGCGTAGACCTTCGGGACATGGATGTATCCGAGCTCTATCGAATGTTCGGAATAATCTTCCAGGATTTCGGAAAATACGCCTTCACGGTCGAGGAAAACATCTCCTTCGGCGATCTTTCGAGCGGTCTCGACCCAGAGCGGATAAAATTCGCCGCCGAGCAGTCTGGCGCGGACGGCTTTATCGAGCGTATGCCCGACGGCTATTCGACACCGCTTATGCGGATATTCGAGGACAACGGACTCGAGCTTTCGGGCGGACAATGGCAGAAGCTGGCGATAGCGCGCGCCTTCTACAGCACCGCCGACATAATGATCCTCGACGAGCCGACCGCCGCGCTCGATGCAATGGCGGAGCAGGAGATATACAACGAATTCGACGCGCTCTCAAAGGACAAGACCACGATATTCGTCTCGCACCGTTTATCGAGTGCTACCAAGGCATCGAAGATACTCGTTCTCGAATACGGAGAGCTGGTCGAGGAGGGCGATCACGCCGAGCTTATGGCTCTGCACGGAAAATATTACGAGCTTTTCACGACACAGGCAAGCCGCTATCGCGAGGGTACCGACCGTGAGGACGAGCTTGAAGGACCGCCTCCTCCTCGAAGAATGCCGCCCGATATGCCGCCGCGTCAATTTCCGCGCGGGCGGTCATAAAGAAACCAACGATATTTGATTTTCAATTTTCACACCGTCAGAAAGGGTAAAAACAACAATGAACAACCGCATGAACAATACGCTCAGCGAAAAGAAAAACTGCTTCTACGACATTCTCGGCTCGCCCGACCGAGTATACACTCAGCATTTCAAGACCGACGGCTTTGTACAGGATTGGTTGCATTTTCACTCGAAATATGAGCTGACCCTCGTCGTATCGGGAAATGTTGAGATAAATGACAACGGTGCGATAATCTCGACGGAACGACCGCACATTCGACTCCACCGCCCCTACACCTTCCACACGGCAAACGCAAAGGAGGGCGTAACCTACGAGTGCTTCGTATTTTATTTCACCGAGGAGAGCCTTAAAAATGTCGGCTGTGAAACACATCTGCGCGATCTCTTCACCGACAGCCTTCAGATAATTGAGCTTGACGCGGATCAGCTCGAGGCGGCGCGGACTCTCGCATCTATGGTAATGCTCGACATAAGCGACCGTCTCTTGGCGGTAACGCTCGGAGGACTCTTGACGATAGCCGAGGAAAATCTCCAGCTCGGAAAGATAAAGCGCGCCGACAAGCTCAGCGACACGAGCTACATCGGCGATGTTCTCGAATACATAAACAAAAATATCGGAGAAAAGATCAGCGTCTCGGAGCTTTCGAAGCAGTTCTTCGTCAGTGAGCAAAAGCTCAGCTCGGACTTCAAGCGTCGGATAAAGGAGACTCTGCATCATTACATAGTATCGGCAAGGGTATCGCATTCGGCAAT
>CAYRKS010000189.1:0-4007 GCA_964424855.1 uncultured Lachnospiraceae bacterium | reverse complement strand
GATAGAAAATATTATAACATACAAATATTAAATATACCGTCGAGAGGCGTGAACGGTTGTTTAAGAGAATGTTAATATATTTCTTGCACCGATTAAATTTCAAAAATCTGTTGACGAAAAGGAAATTTTGAGCTATAATTAAAATAGCAACACTAAAAGTATTATGAAAGGTTTGTTAGTTATATGAAAAAAATACTTGTTGTAGACGGAAACAGCATACTCAACCGCGCCTTTTACGGAATACGCCCGCTCACGACGGCGACCGGACTTTTTACGAACGCGGTGTACGGAATGGTAACTATCCTCTGCAAGCACATAGAGGCGGTCGCGCCCGACGCGATGGTCACGGCGTTCGATCTGAAGGCTCCGACCTTCCGCCACAAGGAATATTCGGGCTATAAGGCTAACCGCAAGCCGATGCCCGAGGAGCTGGCGGTTCAGCTCCCGTATGCAAAAAAGGTCGTGGAATACCTCGGCTCTCGGGTCGTTACGCTCGAGGGCTGGGAGGCGGACGACATCCTCGGAACTTTGGCGGGGAAGGCGGAGCAGAGCGGCGGCGAGTGGAAGGCGTACATCCTGACCGGCGACCGCGACTCGCTCCAGCTGATAAGTGAAAACGCAACTATACTATTGGCAACCAATTCGGACACGATAACCTTCGACCGTGCGAAATTTGTCGAGACCTACGGAATATCGCCCGAGCAGTTCGTCGATGTCAAGGCACTGATGGGCGACACCTCGGACAACATCCCGGGCATAGCCGGTATCGGCGAAAAGACCGCGCTCAAGCTGATCTCGGAGTTCGGCAGCCTCGACAAGCTCTACGAAAATTTCGACAACGACGGCTACGAGGCGAAGGTGCTGGCGAAGGGCGTTCGCTCCAAGCTCGAGAGCGGACGCGATTCGGCGTACCTCTCGAAGCGTCTCGCACAGATCGACAAAAACGCGCCGATCGGCTTTGAGCTGAATGACCTGCCGAAATCCGAGCTCATGCGCTCCGAGCTGCTCGAGCTTTTCCGCGAGCTGGAGTTTTCGGGTCTCATCAAGCGGCTCGGACTCGAGGGCGGCGCGGTTCAGAAGAAGATCGAATTCGAAGAAAAGCGGGTGGAGATCAAGGAGCTTTTGACCGAGATCGCCGACAGCGAGTATGAAAACTGCGCGATCTGCGTCGAAAACGGCTTTTCGATCTGTTTTGACGGGCGACTTGTTTTCTCGGTCGGACCGATCGGCAGGGACGAGCTTTCGCAGCTGCTGAATGCGGTTTTTGACCGTGGCTATCGAACAATCGTCTATGATTCGAAGGCGTTCTACCACCGTCTCGCCGACGAGCGGATCGTAATAAAGTCCACCTTCGATTCGGATGCGATGCTGACGGCGTATGTTCTCGATCCGTCCGAAAACGACAGCTCGCCCGAGCATTTGATGCTGAAATATCTCGAGATCACAAAAAAGCCGGACGAGGAATTCAACGCCGCCGAGCTTTTCAAGCTTGAGGATGAGATGGAAAGACGTATCAGAGCCAACAATCAGGAGAGGTTGCTTTCCGAAATAGAGATACCACTCGCGAAGGTGCTTTGCGACATGGAGGAGATCGGCTTCAAGGTCGATCTCGACCGACTCGAGGAGTTTTCAAATCGGCTTGCGGAGCAGGCTGACGCGCTTCGCGAGAGGATATGTATGTACGCGGGCGAGGATTTTAACGTCAATTCTCCGAAGCAGCTCGGCGAGATACTTTTTGACAAGCTCGGTCTCCCGTCGGGCAAGAAAAATTCGCGCGGATATTCGACCGGAGCCGATGTTCTCGAGAAGCTCGCGCCCTTTTATCCGATCGTCGGGGACATCCTCGAGTACCGTCAGCTCACCAAACTGAAATCGACCTACGGCGACGGACTTGCGAAGGCGGCGGACAAAAACGGCGTTATCCACACGAGCTTCAATCAGACGATAACCGCGACGGGACGACTTTCGTCCACCGAGCCGAACCTTCAGAACATCCCGGTCAGAACCGAGCTCGGACGCGAGATGCGCAGATTTTTCGTCCCCGCAGAGCCGGGAAGAGTGCTGATCGATGCCGACTATTCGCAGATCGAGCTGAGGATTTTGGCGCACATTTCGGGGGATGAAACGATGCTCGAGGCGTTCAGAAACGGCATAGATATTCACGCGGTCACTGCGTCGCAGGCGTTCGGCGTGCCGCTCGAGGCGGTCACACCCGAGATGAGAAAACGCGCAAAGGCGGTCAATTTCGGCATAGTTTACGGAATTTCGGATTATTCGCTGGCTCAGGATATCGGCGTTTCGAAAAAGCAGGCGGCGAATTACATCAGCTCCTACCTCGCGAAATATCCGAGCGTCGAGAAATATTTGCAGGAGGTCATCGAAAAGGCGCGTACCGACGGCTATGTGACGACGATGTTCGGTCGTCGCCGCTACATTCCCGAGATCAATTCGCCGAAGAAAACGCTTCGCTCGTTCGGCGAGCGCGTCGCGATGAACAGCCCGATACAGGGAAGTGCCGCCGACATAATCAAGATAGCTATGATAAATGTAGCGCGTGCGCTGAACGAAAGTCCCTACGATGCGAAGCTGATCCTTCAGGTACACGACGAGCTGATTGTCGATTCGAGCCGCGAGGATGCCGAAGCAGTACGTGAGCTTTTGAAGAACGAAATGGAATCCTCGGTTGAGCTTTCGCTCCCGCTCACCGTCTCGACCGCGATCGGCGAGAGCTGGTACGACTGCAAGGACTGAATCATGAACGATTTGCAAGAAGCTTTCCTTTAACTTGCAAAATGATATTTTTTGAGGTCTGCCGCGGCAGACCTCATTTTGTCAACTTATTTTGAACACTGCGCTCAAGGATTGACAAAGCGCGGAAAATGTGGTATAATATATTATTGCATTATATAATAAGGAAGAGATCATGATAATAATCGGAATCGACCCCGGCATTGCGATAGTCGGCTATGGGGTCGTTGAATACAAAAATTCGCGCTTTACTACATTGGCGCACGGCTCGATCCAGACTCCCGCGCACACAGATGTTGAGGCGCGGCTCGAGATGATATATGATCGGCTCAGTGAGCTCATCGCGATGTTCCACCCGGATGAAATGGCGATAGAGGAGCTGTTTTTCAACACGAACCACACGACGATGGTTCCGGTCGCCGAGGCGCGCGGCGTTATACTGCTCTGCGCGAAGCAAAACGGGCTTAAAGTCGCCGAATACACGCCGCTTCAGGTCAAGCAGTCGGTCGTCGGCTACGGACGCGCGGTCAAAAAGCAGGTTATGCACATGATCTCGCTGATCTTGAAGCTTGAGGAAACGCCGAAGCTCGACGATACCTGCGATGCACTCGCGATAGCGGTCTGCCACGCGAACTGTTCGGGGTCGAGAGTGCGGAATTTTTACAATTTGCGCCAATAATATTCATATAAATTCACAGGAGATTTACAATGTATTATCATTTGAACGGTCAGCTCTGCCTGCTCGAGGGGCATACGGCGGTGATCGATTGCGGCGGTGTCGGATATCAGCTGACGGTCAGTGACACGACCTCGGCGGCAGCTGCGGCAAGGCTCGGAAAGGAGCTTAAGCTCTACACATATCTTGCGGTTCGTGAGGATTCGATGGAGCTGTTCGGCTTCGCGTCGCTTCAGGAAAAGGGAGCGTTTTTGCAGCTGATCAGCGTTTCGGGTGTCGGTCCGAAGGTCGCGATCTCGGTTTTGTCCTATCTGACCCCCGAGCAGTTCGCCGCTGCCGTAATTTCGGCGGATTCAAAGACACTTTCGAAGGCGAAGGGACTCGGCAAAAAGGGTGCGGAGCGGATAATTCTGGAGCTTAAGGAAAAGCTTGCAAAGGAATACGGCGATGCTCCGATAACTGCCGCGCCGGTCGGTATTCAGTCGCCCGGAAAGCTTTCGGACGCGGTGAACGCGCTGCTCGTCCTCGGCTACACGAAGGCTGAGGCGAACGAGTCGCTTTCGGGCATCGATCAGGAGTCGAT
>CAYRKS010000188.1:0-4009 GCA_964424855.1 uncultured Lachnospiraceae bacterium | reverse complement strand
GTCTTTCGAAAAATATTTTTTCCCCCGAGCAAATTCGACCGACTTTTCATAAGGGCTGTGGTAAAATATTCTTATCGTCAAGCGAAAACGGAGGATATTTTGAAAATGAACGAAACAAACGAAAAGCTCTGCCCGCTGTGCGGAGGCAGAGGCGAAACGCCGGGCTGTCCCGAATGCTATAGAATATTCGAAGCGAAATTTGCGGCAACGCTTTCGGCTCTTTACGGAAGTCCCACGCATCGCGGGAGCGTTCCGAAACGCTTTGATGAGTCCTCAAAGCGCGAAAGACGGATAGCCGAGCTGAGAGCGGCACTGACCGAGGCGATATCAAGCGAGGAATTCGAACGCGCCTGCACACTGCGCGACGCACTCCGCGAGGCTCAGGGCGGCTTGGAGGTGAAGTCGAATGTCTTGGTATGATTCTGCCGGGAACGAGAGCGACCTCGTGCTTGCAAGCTTCGTTACGGTGATTCGGAGCATCGAGGGCTTTGCCTTCGGAGACAGAATGTCGAGCGAGGAGCATTCGAGGCTGACAAGAGCAGTGCTTTCGAGCCTTGCGCAAATGGAGCTTTCGCCACTCGCGCTCTCCTCGCTCGAGCCCGCCGCTCTGCGTGTGCTTGCCGAAAAGGGCTTTATCGATGCCGAGCCGCAGATTCCAAGCAGTCTACTATTACTCGATGAGGAGCGCGGGCTTTCGATAGTTATCGGCGGGAAAGAGCATATAAAGCTTCGAGCGATGCTCCCCGGGCTTGCGCTCGAGGAGGCTCTCGAGACGCTCCTTCAGCCCGAGCGGCTTATCGATTCCTCTCTCGAGCTCGCCTTTTCGGAGCAGCTCGGATATCTGACCGAGGATATATCCTTTCTCGGGACCGCCGCGTCCTTTTCGCTGCTGCTGCACCTTCCGACCTCGGACAAGAGCTCGATCACCGAGCTTGGACGGTTCATCACGGCAAAGCCGCTGTCCGGCGATCTTATGCTTCTGACCTCGCCGCCCTTCCCGGGGATAACCGAAGCCGAGCAGTGTGAACGTCTGATGCTTGCCGAGAAGATCATAGCCGAGCGTGAACGCAGCTCTAGAGCGGCTCTGAAAAGGGTCTCACACAGCTTCGAGTCGGAAAGCGAGCAATGTCTCGTGCCTCAACAGTCGGCGATCGGCGGCTCTCGCGTGTCCGAGCTTTCGGACCGAGCGATGCGCGCCTATGGGATACTTTCGAACGCACGACTGATGAGCTTTGAGGAATTCATGCCGCTCTGGAGCAGTCTGCGGCTCGGAGCGATAAGCGGGCTTTCGGGACTTCCCTCACCCGAGGAGCTGGGAGGACTGCTGATCTCGGCTTTGCCCGCCTGTCTTCCGCCCGACGGTGATCCGCGCGCAAGACGCGCCGAGCTTTTGCGGCGAAGACTCTCGATGAGAACTCTCTCGGGGATCGTATCGTGAAAAGCAGCTCGTTCACTCAAAAAAGCATATCCCGAGAGGGAGAAAGGATAAAAAATGCCGAAAAGCTTTACCAACAAGGCAAAAAGCGTGATAAGCCGTGCGCAGAAGCTTGCCTGTGAGCTGGGTCACACCTACATCGGGAGCGAGCATATCCTTCTCGCTCTCGCCGCCGAGACCGACAGCGTTGCCTCGAGACTTCTCGAAGCGCGAGGCTTGACACTTGAAAAGCTACGCCGCGCCCTTGTTGCACGAGTCGGGAGCGGAGACAAGACCCGTCTCTCGGCAAACGATATGACTCCGAGGGTCAAGCGGATAATCGAGGGCTCGGCGGCTCAGGCGAGCCGCACCGGGCTTTCCCACATCGGCACCGAGCATCTGCTCCTCGCACTGCTCTCGGAGATCGACTGCGTTGCCGTATGCCTGATCGAGGAAAGCGGCGCGGCTCCCGAGGAGCTGACAAGCGATGCCGAACGCTTTCTCGGTGCGCTCGAGTCTCCGACTCCGCACTGCGGAGCTTCGACCTCAAAGCCGACCGCACTCAGAAATGCCCCCTCACTCATGCAGTACGGACGCGATCTGACCGCTATGGCGCGTGAACAGCGTCTCGACCCGGTGATCGGACGAGAGGCGGAGACCGAGCGCGTGATACAGATACTCTCGCGCCGAACGAAAAACAATCCCTGCCTGATCGGTGAGCCGGGAGTCGGAAAGACCGCCGTGGTCGAGGGGCTTGCCACGCGGATAGCACTTGGCAGAGTCCCCGAAAATCTCATCGGGCGAACGATAATAACACTCGATCTCCCCTCGATGATCGCGGGGGCGAAATATCGCGGAGAGTTTGAGGAACGGATGAAGGCGGTCATGTCCGAGGCGGCGAAAAATCCGAGCGTCATACTCTTTATCGACGAGCTTCACACGGTGATCGGCGCGGGAGCCGCCGAGGGAGCGGTCGATGCCGCGAACATAATAAAGCCGTCTCTTGCGCGCGGAGAGCTTCAGCTGATCGGCGCGACAACGATAAGTGAGTTTCGCGCACACATTGAAAAGGACGCGGCACTCGAGCGGAGATTCCAATCGGTGCTTGTCGGTGAGCCGACCCCCGAGGAGACTCTGATGATCCTTCGAGGGCTTCGCGACAAATACGAATCGCACCACCGCGTGAAGATAACCGACGAGGCGATGGATACCGCCGTGACCCTCTCGGTGAGATATCTTAACGACCGCTTTCTACCCGACAAGGCTATCGATCTTATAGACGAGGCTGCCTCGAAAAAGCGGATAAGCGCGGCGGCATATCCCGAGCTTTTGTCAGAGGAGGAACGGCTCGGCGGACTGAAGGCGGACAAGGAGGAGGCGATACGTTCGCAGGATTTCGAGCTTGCCGCAAGGCTTCGCGATGATGAACACAGACTTCGGCGTGAGCTTGGCGAGAGGAGGCTCATGTGCGAAAGGCTCGAGCCCTCGATAAACGGCGAGGACATCGCCGACATCGTGACCGCATGGACGGGCATACCGATCCAACGCCCCGACGGCAATGAAAACGAGCGGCTTAAGGAGCTTGAAGCCGAGCTGAAAAAGCAGGTCATCGGTCAGGACGAGGCGGTCGAGGCGGTCGCACGTGCGATAAAGCGCGGAAGGCTCGGGCTTCGCGACCCGAAGCGTCCGATCGGCTCGTTTCTCTTTCTCGGTCCAACCGGAGTCGGAAAGACCGAGCTTGCAAAGGCACTCGCAAAAGCACTGTTCGGAAGTGTCGATTCACTGCTCCGCTTCGATATGTCGGAATTTACGGAAAAGCATTCGGTGTCGAGGCTGATCGGCTCGCCGCCCGGCTATGTCGGCTACGGCGAGGGCGGACAGCTCACCTCGAAAATACGCCGCCGTCCCTATTCGGTCGTGCTTTTCGATGAGCTGGAAAAGGCGCATCCCGATATATTCGATCTGCTTTTGCAGATACTTGAGGACGGCATTCTCACCGACTCCGAGGGGAAACGCGCGATATTTTCAAACGCGGTCGTGATAATGACCTCAAATGTCGGTGCGCGATCGATAACCGAGCCGAAGCCGCTCGGCTTCAATCCGATAATCGGTCACGGAGTCAAGGAGGCTCTGCGCGAGACCTTTCGTCCCGAGCTGCTCAACCGCATTGATGAGATAATAACCTTCAAGACCCTCTCGCCCGAGAGTATCGAGGAGATCACAAGGATAATGCTCAACACCTCCGCCGAGCGGATAGCCGCGATGGGCTGCACGGTGAGCTTCGACCCCGAGGTCGTTTCAAAGCTTTCGAGCGAGGGCTTCGACCCTTTAATGGGGGTGCGTCCTCTGCGCCGACTGATAACCGAACGGATCGAGGACAGTCTTGCCGCCGAGCTGCTTTCAAACGGCGATTTGCCAAGCCGTTTTTTGCCCGGCTCTCACCTCACCGCGACTATCGAAAACGGCGAAATCAGCTTGAAAGAGTCTAATTAACAGAAAGCTTAAAGTGAGTTTACAAATAGTTTCAAAAAATTATTGCCTAGTTCATATAAAAAAGGTAAAATATTAGATGAAGCTTGGCGGTATCTTTGCCGC
>CAYRKS010000187.1:0-4012 GCA_964424855.1 uncultured Lachnospiraceae bacterium | reverse complement strand
AATGGCACTCGCCGATCAGATATGCGTACACGATGAAGCTATAGACGATTCGAAGCCGCTTACGATATTCGATCCTCTCGCGACCTGGAAGACCAAAACTCTGACGAATTTCGAAGCGCGTGAGCTTCTCATACCGATCTTCAAGGACGGCAAAAGTGTCTACACCTCGCCCTCGCTCCCCGAGATCAGAAGCTATTGTGAGAGCGAGATAGCGCATCTCTGGGACGAGATAAAACGCTTTGAAAATCCGCACGATTATTATGTCGATCTCTCGCACCGTCTCTGGGACATAAAGCATATGCTGCTCGACAGCTCGGAAATCTCTCAAATATGAGCTTTTCGAGGTGAAAGGAATTTCTCTGTCATGAAAAAATTATTAATAGTCGTAGATTACCAAAACGATTTTATAAACGGTGCACTCGGCTTTTCCGGCGCGGAAAAGCTCGCTCCGATAATATCCGAAAAGATAAAAGAATATCACATATCGGGCGATGTCATATTCACGCTCGACACGCACGGTGAGGATTATTTAAGCACGAGCGAAGGTAAAAATCTGCCGATACCGCACTGCATACGCGAAAAATCGGGTCACGAATTATACCCTGAGCTCAAAGCTTTGCGCTCCGAGCATGACCGCATATTCGAAAAGCCGACCTTCGGCTCGGCTGAGCTGTTCGATTTTCTGCGGACTTCCGATTATGATGTTATCGAGCTTTGCGGACTTGTCACAGACATATGCGTTGTATCAAATGCAATACTCGCCAAGACCGCCTGCCCCGAAGCCGCCGTAATAGTCGATTCGAATGCCGTTGATTCGTTCGACAAGCAAAAGCATGAAGCCGCACTCACCGTTATGGAGAGCGTACAGATACAGGTGCTTCGATGATAGAAGACCGCGAATATTTCTGCGAGGATTTTTCAAACGAGAATGAAATGCCCGAACGGCTCGAAAAGGCACGCTTTATAGATTGCCGGTTCAATTCTCTGTCCTTTGCCGACACAGAGCTATTCGGCTGTGTTTTCGAAAATTGCTCATTTGACTTCACAAAGCTCTGCGGAAAAATAGAAAAGTGTGCATTTTTAAACTGCTCATTCAGATTTGCCGATCTGCTCGGCGCGGAATTTGTCGGCTGCAAGCTGACCGGCTCGGATATGTCAAAGCTGTCGGACAGCGGATTTTTGATAAGCGGTGGTGACTGGTCATACACTATTTTGTCAAAGGTGACTATCAAGAAGCACGATCTCTCGAATATAAACTTCACAGGCGCAAATATTTTCGAATGCCGCTTTGAGGGTTGTAAGCTCAGCGGAACAAAATTCGACAATGCCGTAATAAATTCGCTTTCGCTGAAGGGCTCGGACATACGCGAGGCTTCGTTCGAGATGGTGAATCTCGCCGCGATAGATTTTAAAAACTGCATTGCAGACCTTGAATTTTGTATTCAATTCGCCCGCGCCGCCGGGATAAAAATTAAATAAGCCGTCAAACTGCACAATCCAAAGCTATTAGTTTTGTAGAATGTTACAATTGACAAATGTGTTCCTATGTGGTATAATTATTACATAGGAACTTTATTTATATAGAAAGCGAGGGTCTTAAAATTGAATGCCGCGTTTTATTTTGCGATAAGCGAGCTTCGCCGCCGCCCACGTCACTTTTTCGCGCAGACGATAGTCTCCGCGGCGATCCTGACAACGCTCGTCATGATGCTGTTGTACATGAACGCAAATTGGCGAAATCAAGTCATGCCCGAAAAGCCGCAGAACTATCACTTCACGGTGAAGGGGCTCACCGAGTATGAAAAAAGCAGATCCGCGCAAAGCCCTATGTTCTTGCCTGCTACGATGTCGAGCGTTATGTCTCAAGCAATGAGACGGTTAACGACACTCTTCGAGTTCGTGTTATCTGGTCTGAGAACAACAACGCGATAAAATACGCTTGGGAAATATTCGACGAGTTCGAGCTCTGGGAGCGCGAGGTTTACAAGGGCTCATATAATTCGACCCTTCAAAGCGAGATCTACGAGCTCAAAAAAACATATTTTACTGACAATGAGTATTTTCTTATAGACAGCAACACGACTCTGAGAAGTCGTGCCGAAGCTATCGCAAAGCAACGCTTCGTCAGCAGCAAAACCGTGAGAAACTCAAGCTACTGCAATTCGATCATGAATTCCTACACAATGCAGCCCGGCTTTTTAATGCTGACAAGTCTTATCGCTCTCTTTCTCGGCGGAGTCATAATGATCCTGCAATCCGAGAATTATCGTGCGCTCATGCCCGAATACGGCTCGCTCCGCTCCTTCGGACTCAAGAAAATACAGCTCTTCTACATAAATGCCATACAGACTATAGCCGCGAGCATAGCCGCAATACCGATAGGCTCGGTAGCCGCCGTGATAACAGTCAAGATATATCTGCTCGTCAACAAGGACATTCTGACCGATGACAGTATATACTTTAAGCTGACCGAAAATATACCGATAAGCGTTATACTGGTGATGTCACTGATACTGCTGATCGTTTCGGTGCTCGGATCGATACTCGTCTGCCGATATTATCGTGATCGCTCGACAATGCAGCTTTTGAAGCGCGAGGGCAGCGTTCAGGTCTCCTTCGTTGCAAAGACCTCGCCGCGCTTTGAAAGGGCTAGAGCTATCGGAATATATTCCTCGCTTCAAATTCGTCGGACACGCACCGCCTTCATTCTTCTCACTGCGATAATAGCGATAATGATGCCGCTCCCGACCTCATTCATGATGCAGGCGGGAAAGGTTCTCTTCAACTCGGATGAGATAAGCAATGCAGACACAGCGATGGGAATGTACTTTTTATTCCAATCGATAATACTTTTCATCACCTCCGTGGTAGTTATATATATCGCCGCGCGCTCACGCGCCGAGGACAGGCACGGTGAGCTTGCGATACTCCGTTCGCTCGGAACGAACAAAAAGCAGCTTCGCAGAGTGGTTTATCCGTCGGTCGTTTGGCAGACGCTGATAACCATTATCCCGGCGTTCGCGATATATTCCTACCTCACCGATGAGCTGACCTACTATCCGACCTCAAATCCGAATCGAATGAGACATTTGAGCCTGATCGAATTTTCCAAAATATTCTCGTCCAACGCACTCGGCATAGTTTTGCTGGTCGCGCCGCCGCTGCTACTCGGAACGGCACTTTCACTGCTCCGCTTCCATCGCCACTCGGTGATCGAGAGCATACGCGAGAACGAATAAAAAGCTTTCGGCGACAAGCTCGCCGTGAAAGGAACGCCAAATGAAAAAAAAGCACGCATTTGTGGAAAAAAGTAATATCCCCGAGGAAAACGTCCTCGTCGCACAGGCTCTGACCAAGACCTATTTTCAGGGCGAACAGCACATAAAAGCGGTTGACGGCGCATATCTCACGATAAAGCGCGGAGAATTCGTCTCGATAATCGGCGCATCCGGCTCGGGAAAGTCAACGCTGTTACATATGTTAGCCGGACTCGACCGCCCGACCTCGGGCAGAGTATACATCGCGGGACACGATATAATCGACATGGACGACAATGAATTTTCCGAATTTCGAAACCGTCGTATCGGCTTTATCTTCCAATCCTTTAACCTTCTCCCAGTACTCACCGCAAAGGAGAACATCCTAATGCCGCAGAAGATAGCCGGAAAGACCTTCTATCCGAACTATTTCAACGAGCTGACCGAAATGCTCGGGATATCCGATCGACTCCATCATCTGCCGAGCGAGCTTTCGGGCGGACAGCAGCAGAGAGTCGCGGTCGCGCGCGCACTGATAAACAAGCCCGATATACTCTTCGCCGACGAGCCGACCGGAAACCTCGATCAGACCTCGGCAAAGGAGCTTATAAAGCTCCTGCTCGCCACACGCGAGGATCTCAACCAGACCCTTCTCATGGTAACGCACGATCCGAGCATTGCCGAGCTTGCCGACCGCACCTTCACGATGACGAACGGCATTTTGGAGGAGCTCAAAAAATAAAAAGCATTATTGT
>CAYRKS010000186.1:0-4019 GCA_964424855.1 uncultured Lachnospiraceae bacterium | reverse complement strand
AACAATGCAATGAGTACAGCTCCGGTGCAGATAACGACTCCCTGACCGATGAGCTGGACGCGCTTTACTCGCTTCAAATCGCGCTTTCCCATGTTCTGCCCGGTGAAGGAGGTGACCGACTGCATGACTGCGTTCATCGTGAAGTAGATCATGTCCTCAAAGTTGACCGCGGCGGTGTTTGCCGCCATGACCGTCTTGCCGAAGCCGTTTATCGACGACTGGATGAGTACATTCGAGATCGAATACATCGAGGACTGTATTCCGGCGGGAAGACCGACTCGGATTATGTTAATGAGCTTATCGCGCGAAAAGCACAGTTTTTTTGCCTCGAGCCTGATACCGCCCGATTCGCGTGAAAGGCAGGTCAGCACGAGGACTGCCGAGAGAGCCTGAGTAAGTATGGTGGCGATCGCAACTCCGGCAACTCCGAGGTCGAATATCGCGACGAATATCAGATTCAGCACGACATTGAGACCGCCCGAGATGACAAGGAATATGAGCGGACGCTTTGTGTCTCCGACGGCTCGAAGTATCGCGCTCATGAAGTTGTAGACCGTCATCGGAGTCATGCCGAGAAAATATATCCTGAGATAGGTCACTGCGTGCGGCATTACATCGTCGGGGGTCTTCATCATTACGAGCAGCTGCGGAGTCAGCGTGAGTCCGAGCGCGGTGAGAAAGAGTCCGAGCAGTATGCTGAGTGAGAGCGAGGTGTGCAGAGTTCTTGAAAGTCCGTCCGCATCGTCCGAGCCGAAGCAGCGCGCCGCGGTCACGTTCGAGCCGACCGAAAGCCCGAGAAAAAGGTTTGTGAGAAGGCTTATAAGCGGTCCGACAGCTCCGACTGCGGCGAGCTGAGCCTCGCCCGAAAAGCGTCCGACGACGATGCTGTCGGCGGCGGCGAACATGAGCTGTAAAATATTCGTTGCCATCATCGGCAGTGCAAAGGCGAGCAGCTTCGGTAGGACTGCACCCGAGCACATATCTATCTGGTAGCCTGCAGTTTTTCTTGTCACTTATACATCTCCCGAAATCAAAAAAATCATACCGTACTATTATAACTCATTTTTTCGAAAAAGTCAAGAAATATTTACAAATATTATTTACAAACAATATATCGTCAAGCTAAACAAATCCGTCAGCCTTTTCACAGTCAAAACGCGGTTAAAAAAAAAACAATGCTTGACAAATCACAAAAATGTGATATAATATAATTGGGTAAGGATTTTTGATTATCAGATTTCGTCGAAAAATGACTGCAAATCTCAAAGTATGCTTTCCGAAAAAAGGCTCCTCCTTCAGGAGAGAAAGGAATGGTTACAACAAATGCTTGAAACCAGAAAGACCAAGATAATCTGTACGCTCGGTCCTGCCTCGGGAACGCCCGAGAGGGTGAGCGAGATGATCAAGGCGGGAATGAACGTCGCGCGTCTCAACTTTTCGCACGGAGATCACGAGGGACACAAAAAGATAGCCGATATCGTAAAATCGGTTCGCAAATCGCTCGGCGCGCCGACAGCTCTGCTGCTCGACACAAAGGGACCCGAGATAAGACTGGGAGTCTTCGATTCACCGGTCACGCTCGAAAAGGATCATGAATTTCGCTTGACTTTTGACGATTCGGTCGGCGACTCGGAGCACGCAAGCGTCACCTACAAGCAGCTCTGGCGCGATATCACCGTCGGAGGACGTATACTGATAGACGACGGTCTCGTCGAGCTCAAGGTCTCGGAGACGAGCGAGGAGGGAATAACCTGTCGCGTAATAAGCGGGGGAAGCGTATCGAGCCGCAAGGGTGTGAATGTGCCCGGCGTAAAGCTCTCGATCCCGTTCCTCTCGGAACGCGACCGCTCTGATATACTTTTCGGCATTGAGCAGGATTTCGATTTCATCGCGGCTTCCTTCACTCAGTGCGCCGCCGACATCGAGTCGATACGTGAGCTGCTCGACAAAAACGGCGGAGCCGACATACGCATAATCGCCAAGATCGAAAATGCCGCCGGAGTTGAAAACATCGACGAGATAATAAAGGTCGCAGACGCGATAATGGTCGCGCGCGGCGATATGGGCGTTGAGATACCGATGGAGGAGATCCCGATAATCCAGAAAAAGCTGATCTCCAAGGCGTACAATGCCGGAAAGCCGGCGATAACCGCGACTCAGATGCTCGAGTCGATGACTCATCATCCGCGTCCCACCCGTGCCGAGATAACCGACGTTGCAAACGCGATATATGACGGTACCTCCGCGATAATGCTCTCGGGCGAAACGGCTGCCGGAGAATATCCGGTCGAGAGCGTCAAAACAATGGATCGCATAGCGACCCGCACAGAGCGCGATATAAACTATATCGAGCAGTTCAGACAAAATCAGCTCTCGGGCTTCTCTAACGTGACGACCGCGATCTCTCACGCCGCCTGTACAACCGCACACGACCTCGGAGCAAACGCGATAATCACGGTCACAAAATCCGGACTCACCGCGCGTATGATGAGCCGCTTCAGACCGGTCACTCCGATAATCGGCTGCTCACCGGTCGAAAAGGTCTGCCGACAGCTTTCTCTGAGCTGGGGCGTTACACCCATGCGTATAGAGGTGCAGGATACCTCCGACGCGCTGTTTGAGCACGCAATTGATGTTGCCGCCAAGAACGGCTATGTCGAATACGGCGACCTCGCGGTAATAACCGCCGGTATCCCGCTCGGAGTTTCGGGAACCACCAATATCCTCAAGGTTCAGATCGTCGGTGACGCGCTGACCTCGGGAACCGGCATAGCCTCGGGCGATTGTGAGCCGGTCTGTGGAACGCTCTGCGTCTGCCGTGACGAGGATGAGGTGCGCCAGAGCTTCAAGCCGGGTGATATTCTTGTAGTCCCCGCCACATCAAATCAGATAATCGATATCCTGCGCCATGCAGGCGGAATAATCTGTGAGATCGACGGTGAGGATTCTCACGCGGCGATAGTCGGACAGGCACTGGGTATTCCCGTCATCGTAGGCGCGCTCGGCGCGACCAAGATACTCAAATCGGGTACGGCGGTCACTATCGACGCAAAGCGCGGAATGGTCTACTGCACGAAATAATCATAAATAAAAGCAAAACGGGAGCATTGATCGATGCTCCCGAAAATTTTTATCAGAATTCGAGCGTGAGTCCGTCATACGCGGTTATTACGCCATACTCGGACATTTTTTTGGCGAGTGTCTCGTGGTTGGTGTGAAGAGTCATCGCCATGTGGCTGATGCAGAAGCTCTTTACATAGGGCGAGAGGGTCTTCTTCATTTCGAGCACCATGTTTAGATCGTTGTGCTCGAATATGCGGAAGTCACCGTCAACGAAGCCGATCGTCGCGTCAAGAACTGCGAGGTCGGGGCGGTGTTCCTTTATCGCCCGGTACTCCTCATAGAGCAGCCACGCGCCGTCAAGACCGTAGAAGAGCTTTTTTTCGCCGTCATCGATGATGAAATGCACGACTCTATCGACAGTCGCGTGATTTCCCGCATCTGTGGATATTTTGTAGTCTCCGACGCTTTTTTCCTCTCCAGACTCGAGCTCGATGAACTTTGCGCCGAGGGCTTCGAGTGAGTGCAGCGTGTCGAGATTGAAGTGGTCGCTGTGAGGATGAGTGTTTATTATGTATTTGATCGAGCCGGGAGCGATATCGAATTTTTCGAATGCGTCGAAGACGTGCGGTCCGGGATCGATCAAAAGCTCTCCGTTTACGAGAGCCGAGGAAAAGCGGCGAAAGCCGGGAGTCTCATCCCGCTTCGAAAAGTCCCAGTCTGCCGCGCCTGTGCCGAGAAATGTAAGCTTCATTATTTACTACCATTCCTTTCTTGTTTTTGGGGATCGGTTTGTGCAGCCGGATCTCGGTCGGTGACCGCGACAGAGCCGCAAATTTGTCTCCCTGCGAAAAATATTGTAATGAATAAAATATGAAAAAAGAGCCTTGCAAGCAAGACTCTTTGGTGGGAGCGGGTGGATTCGGACCACCGAAGCTGAAAAGCAGCAGATTTACAGT
>CAYRKS010000185.1:0-4065 GCA_964424855.1 uncultured Lachnospiraceae bacterium | reverse complement strand
ACCGGTGCGCCGTAGTTTTTAACAATCTTTATGTTTTTGTCAAAAACCGGCTTGACAGCTGTGTGTAATCAAGCTATAATAGAAAGCGTAAGAGCTTCGTGGGAATTGCGGAGCGATATAAGGTTATATTTTTCGGAGGAAAATAATCATGCTTCTCGACAGTAATACAGTTAAGGACAAGATACACGCCTGCTGGATGGGTAAGAACATCGGCGGCACAATGGGAACTCCCTACGAGGGACGCACCGAAATGCAGGACATCCAGGGCTTCAAGACCGAGCCGGGTGTCGTTCTCCCCAACGATGACCTCGACCTTCAGCTCGTATGGCTCAGTGCCGCTATGCGCGAGGGACCTCACCGTCTCAACGAGCAGATTCTCGGCGAGTACTGGGTATCCTTCATCCCGCCGCACTGGAACGAGTACGGTATCTGCAAGAGCAACATGGCAGTCGGTCTCATCCCGCCGCTTGCTGGAAACTACGATAACATCTGGCGGCACTCGAACGGCGCGTGGATTCGCACCGAGGTCTGGGCTTGCATGGCTCCCGGCTGCCCCGACATCGCGATGAAGTACGCGCGTATGGACGCTTGCGTTGACCACGGCGGAGGAGAGGGTACATATGCGGCAATGTTCGTTGCGGCTATCGAGGCTGCGGCGTTCGTGATCCACGACCTCAGAAAGCTTATCGATCTCGGTCTCTCGAAGATCCCGGCGGACTGCCACCTCACACGCACTATAAAGGTGCTTCTCGACTGTAAGGACAACGGCATCGACTGGAAGGAAGCACGTCAGAGAATCGTTGACGACTGCTCCGATCTCGGCTGGTTCCAGGCTCCCGCGAATGTTGCGTTCGCAATGCTCGGTATGCTCTACGGCGATGGCGATTTCAAGAAGTCGATGATCTACGCTATCGACTGCGGCGATGACACCGACTGCACCGGTGCTACCGTCGGCGCACTCTTCGGAATCCTCAACGGCACCGCAGGCATCCCGAAGGACTGGAGCGAGCATCTCGGCGACCGCATCGTATCGGTGGCGATCGACCGCGGAACTCTCTGGGCGCCTGCGACCTGTACCGAGCTCACCAACCATGTCTTCGGAATGATCCCGATGATGATCAAGGCAAACCACGGAAACGTATACCTCTCCGATCACGACGAGATCAGCGAGGAAGACCTCGCGCGCTTTGAAAACAACAATGTTGCAAAGTCGCTGGTCGCAGTTCCCGGAAACTCCTACCTCACCGATTTCATCTGGGGCAATTGCCGCGTGATTTACCCCGAGGGTCCGAAGGTATCGGCTGACGGCACGGTCAAGATACAGCTTCGCCTTGCAAACAACGTCGATCTTCTCGGAAACATCCCGCACAGAGTTCAGCTCAAGTGGCATCTCCCCGAGGGCTGGGCGGTCGAAGGACTTGCAAAGGATTATCTCCTCGAGCACAACAACCGCTACAACAAGCCCTATCTCGAGCTTGACGCGCTCATCCGCGTCCCCGAAAATGCAGACGCTTCGAATCGTCTCATCCTCGAGATCACCGCACCGTCGCGTCCGACCGCAGGTCTCGTTCCGGTAATGGTTCTGGCATAAGCGAAAGCCGCGCGGATATAACGAATACCGAAAAAACGGGTGAGTCCTTTTTAGGGCTCACCCGATGATTATATGGAGATATTTGGTAAAATGCCAATATACACCGAACCTCTGTCGGCATCCGAGCCTATGCGAAAGCTGTATGCAGACGGCGTTATTAAAGCTTGCGGCGAAGCTCAGACGCGAGAGGACGGTCACGCCCGAGCGAATGGCATCACAGCGTGAGGAATTTCGCGAGGAATATATAAAGCTTCTCGGAATAGACACCTGCCGCGAGGTCTTCGGAGTCGGAGCTCCCGAGGCCGAGCGGACGGCGGTCGGCAACGATGAATTCTGTAAGATCGAGCGCATGGCGTTGAAGCTATGCGACGGAGTGACCTTCACGGGGCTTTTGCTGACACCGCACAGACGCGCGGCAAGGACTCCGTTCGTGATCATGAGCCACGGCGGCTTTTACACGCTTTACACGATGACGTGCGATGTGCGGCTGAAGAGCGGCTGGTCGGCGGCGTTTTTCAACGACAGAACGAAATACTGCCGGCGCGATTTTGTCTGGATGGATTCGGCGGGGCGATTTCTCGACGCGGAGGTCGCGGGGCTTTGCGCTCCGAGACGACTTTGGATCGATGTCGGAAGCGAGGACACGGTATTCTCGGCGGACGGAGTTGAAGAGCATTTTGAGCGCGCCGAGAGCTTTTTCGCGGCGTGCGGCGCGTCAAAGCAGCTTAAGACCGAGCTTTGGAAGGGCGGACACCGTTTTTCGGATTCGAATG
This sequence comes from uncultured Lachnospiraceae bacterium, assembly GCA_964424855.1. Lineage (GTDB taxonomy): Bacteria > Bacillota > Clostridia > Oscillospirales > CAG-272 > Flemingiibacterium. The sequence continues at coordinate 1,701 of CAYRKS010000185.1, read as the reverse complement.
AGAGCAGTGCGAGCAACGCTTTCGACTTTTTCCTCGAGGGAATGGGAGTATTCGTCTGAGAGCGAAATTATTTCGCGAAAATATGTAAAAAAATGCGGAAATCTGTTGACAATTGAGCTTGAATGAGGTATAATATTATCAAACGCCAACGGCGTTTCCTAAAAACTAAATCTTTTTTAAGGAGAACATAATTATGGGAAAATTCGTTGTCAAGGTCGTACCGTCCGGAGTTAAATTCGATCTCAAGGCAGGAAACGGTCAGGTCATTGCGACCTCCGAGGTCTACACCTCCGAGGCATCCTGCATGAAGGGTATCGAGAGCGTCCGCAAGAACTCCTCCGCAGCAAGCTTAGAGGATCAGACTATCGAGGGCTTCAAGACCGAGGTCAACCCGAAGTTTGAGGTTTATCAGGACAAGAAGGGCGAGTTCCGTTTCCGTCTCAAGGCGCGCAACGGCGAGATCATCGCGACCTCCGAGGGCTACACCGCAAAGGCGGGCTGCCTCAACGGTATCGAGAGCGTCAGAGAGAATGCACCCGAGGCTGAGATCGTCAAGGAAGAGGAATAATCCGCAAAAGCAGACTGCGCTTCGCAGGTCGGTTAAATTTCAAGGTGAGTCTGTACGGCTCACCTTTTTTGAAAGCTGAGAATTGAAAAATGAACAACTGGTACAAAACAAGCTATCGCAGAAATCTTGTCGATATGCACATCGAAGACTGGAACCCCGAATTTTTGTCGAAGTTCTCGCCCGAGGACTATTTTGCCTGCCTGAAGCTTGCGCACATACAGTCGCCGATGATCTATCTCCAGTCGCACGTCGGACATTGCTATTTTCCGACAAAGGTCGGACATATGCACTCGGCACTCAAGGGACGCGAGGATATGATGCGCCGCCTTATAGACCTCTGCCACGCTGACGGAATGGACGTTGTCGGCTACTACAGTCTCATTTACAACACCTATGAGGAGGATCGGCATCCCGAATGGCGGCTGATCACCGGTGCTGACGGCAGCTCGGCGCGTCAGCGCGGAGGACGCTACGGCAACTGTTGTCCGAATAATCTCGAATACCGCGAGTTCGTCGCCGCGCAGATCGCCGAGATCGCCGAATATTTTCCGAGGCTCGAGGGAATGTTCTACGACATGACCTTCTGGCCGGGCGTTTGCCTCTGTCCGCATTGCATGGAAAAATACGCAAAGGCGGGCTTCAAGGCTATCCCGATAGAAAATCCACGCGACCCAGATTGGGTAAGCTTTACGCATTATCGTGCCGAAATGATGGGCGAGTTCGCAAAATTCGTGACCGAAACGACTCGAAAGCTCATGCCGAAGGTCACGATCGAGCATAACTACGCAAACGCGGTCGCGTCCGATACGATCAACAGCGGAACCTCGGAGCTGGTAAACGAGCAGTGCGATTACACGGGCGGCGACCTCTACGGCGACCTTTACAATCACTCCTTCACGGCAAAATATTATTCGGCGGTCACGAAAAATCAGCCGTTCGAGTACATGACCTGCCGCTGTGACAATTCGCTTGCGGCACATACCGTTACGAAATCCGAGGAGTATCTTTCGACCGAGGTCATGCTGACTGCGGCGCATCACGGCGCGTCCTTTGTCATCGACGCGATCGATCCGATAGGAACGCTCGACCGCCGTGTTTACGAGCGGCTTGGAAGGGTGTTCGAGCGTCAAATG
>CAYRKS010000184.1:0-4067 GCA_964424855.1 uncultured Lachnospiraceae bacterium | reverse complement strand
CGATGAGGATCAGCACTGCGGCGGCGATTATAGCCGCGGTTATCACGCGCCTTGCGTTGAGTGTCCACCAGTCATCGACCGTTAGCTTCAGCTCGACCCTTATCGATTCGTCCGAGCTGTCGGTCACGGTGAGAATGAGCTTAGACGACTGCGGCTCGCTCGGGATCACCTCGAGGATGCTGCCCGAAAGGCTTGCACAGCCGTCGGTCTCGAGCGTATATGTCAGCGGGAGTCCCTCGGGATCGGCAAAATATTCGCTAAGGTCAAGACTCAATGCCTCGTCGGCGTGATCTACAAAGAACATAAAGCCGGGCGTGTTCAAAATAAAATGAGGAAGCTCGAGCTCGGCGGTCTTTTCGGGCTTTTTATTGGTTATCTTGACCCTTGCCGACAGCTCGACCGAGGTATCGCCGTCATTGAAGCTGAAGCTCAGACGCTTGTCGCCCGAATGCGTTCCTGCGTTTATCACGAGCTCGTCCACATCCGCCGTCCAATCAAGCGAATCGCCCTCGGCGGTTATCGTGAAGAGGTCTCCGTCCTCATCGGCTACCAGCTCGGAAAGCTTTATTCTGCGCTCCTCGCCGACCGAAAGCGTCAGCTCGAGTCCATCCTTTACAAGGCTCGGCTCATGATTCACCGACTTGAAGGAAAGCTCGGAGGTCTTTCCGGAATCGCCTATCACCAGCGAAAGCTCTGCGGCTCCAGATCTCACTATCCGCCACTCCGCAATAATCCTTCCGTCGCTCACCGACGCCGGCAGCTCGGCAAAGCGTTCGCCGTCAATGCTGACGATGAGCTTCGCCGCGCCGTCCTCGAGATATTTTCCGCGGGTTATCACATTTCCGTCCGCGCCGATCAGCGATGCCTCGACTCGAACAACTCCGCTCTTTTGAAGGGTAGACACAGGCTCGAGTCTGTTCGCCGTCCAGTCAGCCTCGAGCGTAAAATCTCCGCACTCGGCATTTATCGACGAATAGATCACCGAGGGCTCGTTTTCAAAGCAGCTCGGTCTCGCAGTCACCGAAAATTCGTAATTTCCCATCTCATCGGCGGTGAACTCGGCAAAATATCCCTCTTTGCCGCTCATGGCAAGCTCGGATAGGATCGTTTCGCCGTTTCTTTTGACGCTCAACAGAGCTTCGCCGTCCTTGTAAAGCTCGGGATCGGTCAAGCGTCCCTCGGTACCGGTCAAAAACGCCGCAACCGTGACACTTTCTCCGCGTGACAGCTCAGAGTCATGCTCGACTATCACCGTCTCGAAGCCGTATTCCTCGACGGTCATCGGGATCGATACGAAGTCCGCTCCGATTTTCTCGCTGTCCGATTCGGCGGTTATAACATAGCTCCCCGCTCTTTTGGGCGTGCAGACCGCGCTCCAGCCGTTTTCGGCAGTCTCAAACACGATCGTATCGCCGTTTAATTTAAGCTCGAGGCGATTGCTCTCATAAAATTTCGGCGCACTGATCGGTTCGCCGCCCGATGAGAGATAGGCATTTATCGCTATCGGCTGATTTCGAGTCATCACGGCTTCACGGTCAAGCTCGACCGTGAGCGAAAGGCGTTCGGTGATCACAGTCTTGAGTCCCTGACCCGAAAGCGTCAGCTTGTCGGAATCGAACGGCGCGGTGAGCCGCAGTATCGATTTCTCACCGATCGACTTCAGCTCGCTCTTAAAGCTCTTGCCGTTCACCGTGAGGTCGCTTCCGTTCGTGATAATACTGATCTCGGAGACCGTTTCGGAAAGCTCGAGCTCGGTCGATGAGCTTCGCTCCGAGTCGAACATATTTGAAAATATCTCGAGGATACCGTCAGAAAGGCTGTCAAAGCCCTCATCGCTTATCTCGATCGAAGCTCCGCCCGTCGTCTCCGAAAGCCCGGTCAAAAGCTCTCTCGCCGCACTTGTGCTTGAATTCCTTCCGTCGGTGTTCAGCTCGAGCGAATATATCTCGATCCCGTTATCGGCGGCAAGGCTCGCGGCAGAATCGCAAAGCTCGCGGTTGGTCTGCTTCCATTCGACTCCGTCGGTAGAATCAAAGCCCGAAAGCCGTCCGTTTGTCAAGAGAAAAACATATCGCTCGTCCGAGCTATGCTCGAAAAGCCGATCGAGTGCTGCCATGAGTCCTCCGCCGATGTAGGTGTTGGTGTGAGTATAGCGTCCCTCATCTATACGGAAATTTATCGTTTCCGAAAGCTCCGAGCGCACCGAAGCACTGTCAAGCTCGGTCAGCTCGGCGGCAAGGCAGACTCGCGTTCGTGCATAGCTGCCCATTATATCATTCATGTCCGAGAGCTTTTCCGACTCGAAATCGTAGCTGCGGTTCCAGGTATTTCCGAAGGCTATCACCGAGAGCCGCGTTTTCTCGGGCAGCAGCTCGACAAACAGCTCGAGCGCGTCCTTAACCTCGTCCTCGATCCCGACGTTCTCCATATAGCCGGTGCAGTCGAGCAGCAAAACGATGTCCGCGGTGTTCTCCGAAATGTATTTTTGCGCCGAAGCTCCGAGCGTGAGAAAGGCGGCACAGAGCAGCACGGCTATGATCAATCGTAATTTTTTCATTATAAAATTTCCTTTTTGCCGAAAAAAATGTATACCTATAATATTATAGCATTATCGGGTGATATTTGTCAAGTAGCCTGCAAGAAAATTAACCAATGATATTATTAGTTTTGACATTCGCGCAAAAAAAAGCGGGCAGAGACGGCTATTCTCTGCCCGCTTTCGGTTTTATTCGGCTTTTTCAAAGCTCACCCAAGCAAATTCATCGGGTGAAAGGTTCGGCTTTCCGAGCATTCGGATCGGCTCGGGAGAATTTTTCAAAAGACATCCGTTTGTATAAAGGCGAAGCTTGAAGGGCTGTCCGCCGTAACGACCGGATCGGAGAGCCTTGTATATATCCAGATACCGTTCGCCCAATCATGCGCCAGCCGCGAGATATATTCGTCGGGATAATAATCCTCATCGGTCATAAGCTCATCGATATTCAGCGGCGAACGGTTTATCGGAGCGAAAATACTTCGGGTCATGCGCGCTCCGAGACGCGGACGGCGCGATAGCCTTCCGATCGGAAGCAGCTCATCCTCGATAAAATATATCGCGCGGCGAAAGCCCTCGGAGCTGCTCGAAAATATTTTGCAGCCATTGCTTTAGGTATCTATCGTGAAGGCTTCAAAGCTCTCGGCAGAAAGCAGCTCGAGCGATATTCGAAAGCGTTTTTCGGCAGAGCGATCGTATATCGCGGTGAGCGCGAATTTTGATCGTATCAGCTTTTGAAAGGCAGTGAAATATAATTCCGATCACTTATACAAAAGACCGGAGCGTTTACTCCGGTCTCGCATATGCGATTTTAATCTACAAAATAAGCGTTGGAATACGCCTTATAGCCCTCGCTGTCGATAACAACAAATCTGAACCAGCCCTCGGTACCCTTGATGTCGAAGGATGCCTCGGTCGAAAGCTCACCCGGCTTCGGGAGCGAGATACGCGAGGAACGCGCCGATGTGATTATCTGGATCGAGCGGACGGGCGAGGTCTTTATCGTGACTCTGCCGTCCTCAAGGACGATCGACTTGATCTCGGGTCCGACGTGAGTCGAGGTTCCCGAGGTGGCGTAGAAGCTTCCCTCCTCGAGTGCCTTTATCAGAGCGTCATATGTGAGCTCGGGTGCGGCGATAACCGTCGCTCCGCCGAAGGAGTCGCAGTTGGGATCGTCATCCGGCCAGTGGTTGTGGTTGTCATCGGTCGCAACGGCGAAGATTCGCTTGCCCTGATTGAGCAGATCGTTGTAGCAGTGTCCGTTGTCATCGTCATAGCCGGCGATAACACAGCCAAAGTTAACGATCTCCATTGCGTCCATGCCCGAATAGCGGCTGTACTCGGGATAGCTCTCGAGCGACCAGTCGGGATGGTTATAGGTAACATAGAAGCCGCTGTCGTGTCCGCGCTTCATGAAATTCGAGATGAATTCGCCGTCATAGGTACGCGCGTTGTAAGCCTTCGACTCGTCGTTTTCGGTGCGGTCGAGCCAGGGAGCGAGCTTTTCCTGATTATAGCAGGCGGGGCGATAAAT
>CAYRKS010000183.1:0-4080 GCA_964424855.1 uncultured Lachnospiraceae bacterium | reverse complement strand
CCTCGAGGGCTTCGGGACCCTGCTCGGAAACATCGAGGACACGATCCGCGAGATCGGACGCGAGATAAAGCGCGGAAGCGTTTCGGCAAATCCGATGAAAACGAAAAAGCACGATGCCTGCCGCTTCTGCCCGATGAAGCCGGTCTGTCGCAGAGTATGACGGAAGGAGAGAAAACATGTCAAGAGACTGGACAAGCTCACAGCTTGAAGCGATAGAATATCGCGGCACGGATCTACTCGTCTCTGCGGGAGCGGGTTCGGGAAAGACCGCCGTTTTGACCGAGCGGATAATCCGTCGGCTGATAAACGATCCCGAGTCGGATGTAACGAAAATGCTGATCGTCACCTTTACAAAGGCGGCGGCGAGTGAGCTTCGCGAGCGGATATCCGCCGCGCTTTCCGAAGCGATAGCCGCCGATCCGACGAACAAGCATCTCAACCGTCAGCTGATGCGGCTCGATTCGGCTAAGATATGCACGATACACAGCTTCTGTCTCGAGCTGCTTCGCGAGAGCTTCACCGCCGCAGGACTTTCGGCGGATTTCAGAGTCGCCGATGAGGCTGAGATACGCCTGCTCAAGAAGAGCATTATGACCGAGCTTATCGAGGATCTTTACAGCAAGGGTTCGGAGGGCTTCGAAGCTCTCACCGCTTCGCTGACCGGAACAAAGGGCGACGACTCGCTCGAGGAGAGCTTTCTCGGGATATACGACGAGCTTTCGTCCTGCGTAGAGGGGATCGATTTCATTTCGGGATTTGCCGCAGAGCTTGAAGCCGACTCCGAGAAGGATTTCGCAAGGAGCCGCTGCGGAGCCGAGCTTATGCGCTTTTTATCCGACACAGTTTCGGGCTATAGGGATGAGATACTCGACATAATCCCGTGGCTCGAGCTTGACGAAAAGCTCAGAAAGGCGTATCTCCCGGCGTTCGAAGCCGATGCCGAGCTTATGCAGAGCATTTCGGAGCTTTGCGAAGCCGCCGATTATCCCGCACTTAAAAAGCTTCTCGACACCTATAAATTCGCAAGGCTCTCAGCCGTGCGCGGAGAGCTTGATGAGTACACCGAGGCGGCAAAGAAGCTTCGCGGCGAGTACAAGAAAAAAATAACCGATATATCCGAAAAATTCTTCTCGCTCACTCCCGAAAAAATAAGCGGTAATCAGCTTGCCACCGCGTCACTGCTCAAGACGCTCCACGAGCTTTTGAAGGAATTTGACGAACGCTTTTCTGTCGAAAAGCGTCGGCGCGGAATTGTTGACTTTGCCGATTTGGAGCGGCTGACCCTCTCGATACTGCTCAAGGAGGATATCCCGACCGACACCGCGAGAGCCGCCGCCGAACGCTTTGACGAGATATTCATCGACGAATATCAGGATGTCAACTCGCTTCAGGACGCGATATTTTCGACCGTTTCATCGGCAAAGCTCGAACTCACACGCTTTATGGTCGGTGACGTTAAGCAGTCGATCTACGCCTTTCGCGGAGCCGAGCCTAAGATATTCGAGGGCTACCGCGAGAAATTTAAGGATATCAAGCTCGGAAAAACGATATTCCTTTCGAACAATTTCCGCTGTGATGCGAATGTCATCCGCTTTGCAAATCTCGTCTCGGGCTGCATATTTTCAAACGCCACGGGTACTCTTCCCTATTATCCCGAGGATGACCTCGTGCATTCCAAGCTCGGTGATGAACAGGGTACACCGGTAAAGATAGCTCTGCTCGAAAAGAACGATGAGGATACCGAGACCTCAGCCGAAGCCGAATATGTCGCACGCGAGATCGAGACGCTCCTTCGCGAGGGACGCAAAAACGACGGAAGCCCGATAAAATATTCGGACATAGCGATACTCATGCGCAGTGCGGCATCGAGCGCGGAGGATTTTCGCCGAGTGTTTGAGGAGCATGGGATACCGCTGTACAATAATGCGGGTGGCGACTTTTTCGAAAACGCCGAGGTGCTTTTGGCACTCTGTCTTCTGAATACGATCGACGATCCGCACCGCGACATATATCTTGCGGGACTTTTGAAAAGTCCGCTGTTCGACTTCACGCTCGACGAGCTTGCGCTGATACGCCGCGCAAAAAAGGACGGAAGCCTCTTCGACGCGCTAAAGCAATTCACCGAGGAAAACGATTTTCAAAAGGGACACGAATTTCTCGCGGCTCTCTCGAAATATCAGCACAAGGCGGAGGAGCTTTCGGTAGATCGGCTGATCTGGTATCTCTACACCGAGCTTGAGCTTCCGGCTCTCGTCTGCGGACGTGACGAGGGACAGGGGCTTCGCCGCGCAAATCTCACACTGCTCTACGAATACGCGCGACGCTTTGAGGGCTCGTCCTTCAAGGGACTTTACAATTTCATACGCTACATAAACGATATAATCGAGGACAAAGCAAAGCTTGAGCCGGCGAAAATATTCTCCGAATCGAGCGACACCGTGAAGCTGATGACGAAACATCAGTCCAAGGGACTCGAATACCCGGTCGTCTTCATTTGCGGCTGCGGAAAAAAATTCAACGAAGCCGATCTGCGCTCAAATATCGTATCGAGCCGAGGTCTGGGTATCGCACTTAAGCTTCCCGATCAGAGCGGCTTTGCAAAATTCGACACCCCCGTGCGTCAGGCGATAATAAAAAAGCTCTCCGATTCACAGCTCGAAGAGGAAATGCGTGTTTTATATGTTGCTATGACCCGTGCGCGCGAACGTCTGATCATGACCGCCGAGGTCAAGGAGCCGACCGAGCTGGTCGATAAATGCCGCTCGGACGCAAAACGCCTTTCGCCGAGCATAATAATGCAAAACGGCGGCTACATACGTTGGATACTTACCGCGATCGGCGCGAACAATCCCACCGCGTCAAATGCGCCCTTTGAGATAGTATTCCCGACTCCGAGCGATACCGATGCACCGACAAAGGCACAAAGGTCCGAGGCTGAGCAAAAGCCCTCCGATCCGTCGCTTTTGGCGACCATACGCGAACGCTTCGACTTCAAATATCCGAACGAATATCTTACAAAGCTCCCGGCAAAGCTCTCGGTCTCCGAGCTTTTTCCGAACGTCCTCGATCCCGACACCGCACAGCTCGAGAGCGAGGAGCTGCCCGAGATAAGCTCAAAGGTACCGCTCTTTCTCCAGACCGCCCCGACAGATTCGGAGAATGCGCCTCCGGCTTCGGCGGCAGAGCGCGGCACCGCGACCCACTGCTTCATGCAGTTCTGCGATTTCGAACGCTTCAAAAGGCTCCGCGCCGCCGATAATAGCAAAAATGCGCTTGTCGAGCTGATCGCGGACGAATGCGAACGGCTCGGGCGCGACAGCTATCTTTCGCCGCGTGCCGCGTCGCTCGTGAACCGCTACCAGCTCTTAGGCTTCTTCTCGGACGAGATATTCGAACGGCTCTGCGCCTCTCCGAGGGTATTTCGCGAGTATCGCTTCAATGTAAAGCTCCCCGCCGCCGATTTCACGGAAAACAAAGCCTTGAGATCGAGTCTTTCGGATGCGACAATCCTTGTTCAGGGAGTCATTGACTGCTTTTTCGAAAATCCCGACGGCAGCTTTACGCTACTCGATTACAAAACCGACTTTGTTCCGCGCGATGCCGACCGAGCCGAAGCTCGAAAAATGCTGCTCGACCGTCACCGTCTCCAGCTCGGCTATTACAAGAAAGCACTCGAGCTTTTGACCCGAAAGCCGATATCTCAAACCCTTGTTTACTCCTTCTCGCTGAATGAAGCGATACCGCTCGAATAGTCCGAATTCGTTTTGCGGTAGGCGGTCGGATATACGCCGTATTTTTTCTTGAATGCGACCGAAAAAAAGCTCTGATCCGAATATCCGAGCGAGGCGGCGATCTCACCGATCGAGAAATCGGTCTCGATGAGATACTTTGCCGCCGCAGTCAGACGTATATCCGAGTGATACGCACCGGGAGTGGTATTATAGCTCTCCTTAAAAACCCGTATCAGGTGACGCTTTGAAAGATGAAAATACTCCGCCGCCTCGTCGAGTGAAAAGCGCATTGCCAGGTGATCCTCGATATAGCGTTTCAGCTCGGCGGCGTATTCTCGACGCGCACCGT
>CAYRKS010000182.1:0-4084 GCA_964424855.1 uncultured Lachnospiraceae bacterium | reverse complement strand
ATTTACATATTTGCAGAGGTAATAATGATGAAACGCAAGCTCAGCATAATTCTTCTTTTAGCAATGACCCTTACGCAATTTTCCTGCGGCGGCGACGGAAAAACGCCGACCGACACAGACGAAGGTCTTGACACCTCCGAGCAGAAAGGCGACGAATATCCGATCGAAGTAAGGGATTTCGGCGGCGCGGAGTTCGGTATACTCTGCCGAACCGACAAAATATACGAGATAATGCCGACGGGTGATGACGGAGAAACGCTCAACGACGCGATTTGGAAGCGAAATATGAATGTCGAGGATCGCTACAAGATCAAAATCAAATGCTACGATACTGCGGGCGCATGGGGCGACCGTGAAAACTTCTACAATTATTATTCGAACAGCATACTCTCGGACGAAAAGCTCTTAGATCTGGTCGCATATTACGAGGCTACATCCTCTACTCCGACGGTTGAGGGCATGATGTACAATCTTCTCGAGATCGATTCGCTCGACCTTTCGAATCCCTGGTGGTATCCCGGCTACAATGAACCGATGACTGTCAACGGAAAGCTCTATTCCTGCCTCGGCGACATCGCGATGACCACATGGGAATATCCGGTCGTTGAGTTCTTCAACAAGAAGATGATGGATGAGTATAAAATGGAATATCCATATCAGCTGGTCAAGGACGGCAAGTGGACCTTCGATACGATGATCGAAATGGCAAAGCAGGTCAGCGATGATTTGAACGGCGACGGTGTTTATGACGAAAACGACAAATACGGCTGGGTAACATCTACCGGTCCGTTACGCTGTGTACCGACCGAACAGGAGTTCCCGCTGTCTACGAGAGAAGGAAATACGCTCAAGCTTTCTATAGGAAGCGAACGATATATTGAAATGTATGACAAATTGTACGGCATTATTTGGGACAACGATTTTGCCACGGTTCTGCAAAAAGGTGATGATGCGGCTCGAACCAAGCTCTTCACCGATGGAAATGTGCTGTTTTACAATTTCAGCCTTGCCGATATAGCCTCGATGCGCCAGATGCAGGATGAGTTCGGAATTCTTCCTTCTCCGAAGTATGATGAGAATCAGGAAAATTATCATACTGTCGTTTTTGACAACCATTCGGTAATGTGCGTACCGATGAATGTGTCTGATCCCGAAAGAGCGGGTCTGATCCTCGAAGCACTCTGTTATGAGAGCATGAATCTGGTCACTCCCGCGTACTACGACATAATCCTTCAGGGCAAGACGGCGCGTGACGATGCTTCGAACGAAATGCTCGACATCATCTGCGATTCCTTCCAATTTGACTTCGCGATAGTAAATTCGCTTATGTTGGACGGAGTATTTACATGCTTTGGAAACAATCTGGTCAATAAGGTTGAGTCTATATCCTCGAAGATGGCTTCACAGATGGAGGTCTGGAACACCAAGTTCGAGGCTCTGATGGAATTCTATAATCAGTAAACAAAAATATCCGAGCGACCGCTCGGATATTTTTTTGATCACTTTGAAAGCTCCTTGAGCTTTTCGTTTATCAGCTCACGAAGCTCGAACATTTCGTTCCCCTCGGGGATCAGAGTGCAGCTTATCTTGCCCAGCTTTTCCTCGCAGATTCGAAGCACCTCGTCGCGTCCGATAAGGCTTTCGAGCAGCTTGAGTGCGCGGATGTCATCGAATGCCTCTGCCATGTGTTTTTCGCGCAGAGACGGAGCCGCGCCGTTCTCCTCGGGATAGCAGAGGTAGCAGCCGCCCGGCATGAGCTTGTAGCCGCAGGGATCGACCTTCGGATCGAACTGTCCCTCGCTCATTCGGTCGTAGTAGAAATTGTAGCCCCAGTGCAGGAAGCCCTTTGCGCGGTAGTAATACATTTGCAGTCCGAGGACGCGAGTGCGTGCCGCCGTGTTTGTGATCAGGCGATTTGAGGAGCTTCGCGCATAGGTCCCGCAGGTGTAGTAAAGCCAGTAGCTCGGGCAGCTTTTCATGAAATCATCTGCCTTCGGGATGAAAGCGACGGGCGTTTTTACAAGTCCGGTAGAGTAAAAATCGACATCCGAGAGCGCGTCGATCTGGTCGAAGCCCTCGATCAGATCGGAGATCGTGTCGTGAGCCGTTTTGTAGCTCTCGAGATGCTCCTCGATCGGCTCGTCCGAAATGTGGAAGATCAGCTGTGAGTCGGAATAGCCCTCGGAGCGGAAAAATTCGATGAAGCTCTTGAGGTACGCGCGGATAAATTCGCGATATTCGTCGCTCGAGGCATCGGTGTCCCAGCCGAACAGTAATTTTCCTTCCTTATCATATATGCACGGTGCGTGCTTTGCACCCCACTGCGTGAAGAGGTGGCAATGCTCGAAATAAACGATACCGCACTCGGCGGCTATCGACATGAATTTTGCGATGCGCTCGAACGAGAATTTCCAGCCGCTCGGCGTTTTTTCGATGTCAACGAGCTGAACATTTCGCCTTGTGTGTCCGATCGGCGTGTCGAGCGCGGGTGTGAAGGCGGGGAGAAGCAGGGTGTTCATACGATGCGCCGTGGCATTTTTGATGAAGCTTCGGAATATCGCATAAAATTCGTCGCTGTACGGCTCGACCTTGTAATAATCGCACAGGCAATCGACATGGAACCAGTTCGTATAACGCTCGGTCTGCTCGGGGAGAAGCGAATCTATGATCTCGAGCTTCAGCGTTACGCTGCCGAGAACCGATAGATTGTTCAGCGAGGACAGCGTGCAGACGATCTCGTATTCTCCCGCGTTGAGGGTCTCGCTGTCGGGGTTTATCGTGACGAGCATCGCCTGTGGCAGCTTCGCCGAGGCGTTAAGCAGATGCTTTACATCGCGTTCGTAATTTCCTCCACCTTTTTGAATGATCTCGGGCGTGAGCGGACGCTTTTCGAGCAGATCGGGATAGAGTCCGGGGAGATCGGAGACATAGCCGCGCTCGGAATAGTCGTTTGCGGCATTTTTAATCGGAAGGGTATCGACACGATAGCCGACTGCGGGAAGCTCGGTTTTTACCGAGATCGACACGGGTTCAAAGGTACTGCTTGAAGATCGATATACGAGCTGGAAGGAAAACGGCTCGTTTTTCAGAGCCGAAGCGCGGGATATCTCATAAATTGATATCTCCTCACTGCTCGTTGTGGGAGTCAGCTTGAGCTGAGATGAAGTTAGCTTTAACATATTATCCTCATATAAGCGATGAAAATACGGTGAAAAAGTGGGATTTATCGGCATTTTGCGAAGACTTTAATGCCCTCGCGATATACTTCCGTGGTAGAATAGCTTGTGTCGAGTACGGTGATATCGGCGCGAAGTCCGGGTCTCAGCTCACCGCGATCCTTCAGTCCGAGCAGTCGCGCGGGCGTTTTGCTCATCATTTCGGATACGAGCGGTAGCGGAACAGAATATCGACCGCAGATAGCCCTTACCATCGTATCGCCGACCGCGAGACTTCCCGCGAAGCTCGAACGATCCGGCAGCTTGGCAACTCCGTCCTCGAGGATCACGCGGTTTTCGGGCAGGATCGCGCCGAGATAGCTCTCGCCGTCAAGCTCCGAGCCGGCGGCGCGCATTGCATCCGAAACGAGACAGACTCTTTCTGCTCCCTTGCATTTCAGGGTAAGCAGGAGACTCTCGCGGCTGACATGGTGTCCGTCACCGATAAGCTCGACGAAGCAGTCGTCATTCAGCAGTGCCGCTTCGATAAGACCGCCACGAACAAAGCTTCCGACCTTGTGCCGTCCGGGCGTACTGCAAAACAGGTGGGTAACGCTCGAAAAGCCCGAGCCGAAGGCGGCTTCCGCAAGCTCGGCATCGGCATCGCTGTGACCGATCGAGAGCAAAATCCCGCGCTCGAGCATACTTTTTGCCAGAGCCTCGGAGCCGTTCACCTCGGGCGCGACAGTCACGCGCGAGATCACATCGGAAAAGCTCTCGAGCGCGGCTATGCGCTCCGCTGTCGGCTCGACTATGCACGAGAGATTCTGCGCACCGCACATTTTCGGCGAGAGAAAGGGTCCCTCGAGATGAACGCCCGCAAAGGCGGGACGCGGATTTTCGCGGCAAAGCCGCAGGAACTTCAGCAT
>CAYRKS010000181.1:0-4223 GCA_964424855.1 uncultured Lachnospiraceae bacterium | reverse complement strand
CCATTCGCGCCTCGCAAGCCTTTTTTACGATCTCGCGGAAAAGCCCCGTCTTTCCGTCATCGACAAGATCACCGTAGTGATAGTAGATATCTATGACAAAAAGCTTCTTTCCGGGATTTTTTGTCAGCATACGCTCGAGCAGATAATCGACTCTTTTCGCAAATTCCTCACACGAAAGCCAGAGCGCGTTTATTCCGAGCTCGAGTATCGCAAAATCCCAGCTTCGCGGATTTATCTCGCTTCCCTGCTCCGAAATATAGTCGCAGACCTCGCGCTCGAGAAGACAGGAGCCGGCAAAGCCGTAGCTGTAAAAATCCGCGTTGAGCCGACGACCTATCTGCGCGAGATAGGTCTGATTCGCGGCGCAGGCGAGGCTTCCGTGAGTTATCGACGAGCCGTACATCATAAACCGCTTTTTCGGGACCTCACTTTCGAGCGGCGGTCGGACATCGCCCTTGGCATCGAGCAGAACGAGCTGGTTGGAATCGAAGGTCAGGCGGATCACGCGCGGATCGTAAGCATAGCCCGCGGCATCGCTTATGCGCTTGAGCTTTTCGAACTCGGGATGATTTTCGATGACTATAGTAGTCGGCTCGTTTCCGATAGTATGTGTCAGAGTCTGCCAGCCAGACTGAACACCGCCGAAATAGAGTATCGCCTCGGCGTGTGCACCCGGCGTATCGAGGCGTAGGGTTATCTCCGCCTTTCCCGAATTGAGCACAAATCGAAATTCGCAGCCCGCAGTGTTGCATACCTGACGCTGCCCGAATTCGGGCATTATCGCGCGGACGCTCGACGGTACGCGGCACATATTAAAGCCGCCGTCCTTGTGAGGTATAAGCTCGGCAACATTGTAAAGCTCGAAATTGTTGTAAAGCATCAAAGTATCTCCCTTACTCTCAGAGCTACGCCCGCTTCATCGGCGATTTTTTGACACACCTCGATATCCTCGTCCGGGATCGAACCGCGAACGACCGAGAATATCACCTTGGGAACATATTTCTTAGCGCGGCGCGCGTAATCGATCAGCGCGTCGAATGCCGCTTCGCCGAATTCTGAGTGGCAGACTCTCTGATAGCTCTCCGCATTTGCGCAGTTGAGGCTTATTGAGACCACATCGCAAAGCCCCGAAAGCTCTGGAGTCGTGTCGCGCTTGTTTATCAGGTCTGCCTGACCGTTCGTGTTTATGCGTATCTTGAGGCTCGGATGCTTTTTCTTCAGCTCACGCATTACGAAAACGATGTCGTCCTGACGCTCGGTCGGCTCACCGTAGCCGCAGAATACAAGCTCGGGAAATTTTTCGGGCTCGCGTCTCTCGATGTCGGCAAGGATCTCCTCGCGTGTCGGCTCGCGGTCGAGCCAGAGATCGCCGTAAAGCTCCTCTCCGTGCGAACGGACGCAGAAGTCACAGCTGTTCGAGCAGCGATTGGTCGTGTTCACATAGAGCGAATCTCCGACCGTGTAGGTTACAGTGAAATTTTTCATTTTAATATAAGAGCAAGCTTGCCGCCATCGGATAAAAGCTTTCCGTTTTCGAAGCGTCCGATCTCAGCCTCGAGACGGTAATTTCGTGAATTGTGGAAATAGTTTATTCCCTTTTCGTCGCTTCCGATAATGAATTCGCAGTCCTTCTTAGCCTTAAAATCGAGTGCGAAGTCCTCGGCACACTCTACCGTTATTTTTTCGGGCGAGGCAAAGAGCTTCATGATCCGATCATCGGCAAGCAGCTTTGCGAAAAGCTCGTCACCGTCATGGCAGACCGAGAGTATGCTTCCCTTTCCGAAATATATGCCCGCTTCGGTCTCCTCATCGGAGAAGCGCAGACCGTCAACCAACGGAAGATTGTCATAGGTCGCCTCGTTTTCGGTCGCAGGAGTGTCGAGAAGCTTGTCACGGCAGGTCTCGTCGAACTTCTGGAGGTCGCGCAGTCTTACGACACCCTCGGCGGTAAAGAGGTTGAGACGATAATTTTTGCAGTTGTACCAGACCGACTGGCAGTTTGAAGCGTTCCAGTCACGAAGAGCGGTTATCGCGGTCGCGGGAGTGTCTGAATATTTCTCACGGAAGAGCTTTGCCGTCTCGCCGAGAGTCTTTACCTCGACCAATCCCGCCTTAGCCGCATTTGCGAGATATTCGTACTGCATCGGGAGAGATTCCTTCATGGGCTCAAAGGAGAAGCTGTTCTCCTGACCGACCTGAGTATAGCCGAAGTCCATGTTTTCGCAGGCAAAGGTCGTCGAGAAATACCAATCGACCCACTTTTCGTCCTTTCCGCATCTCCAATAGGGCTCAAGTGTGTGAAGCCCGTAGCCGGTGCGGTTGAGCGATTTCACGGGAGAATGCTCGTAGTAGCAGTGGATCGGATCGGCTCCGAGCAGACGGAAGACCGGCGCGTCGATACGATATTCCTCGGTCTGTGCGGGAGTGAAGGAATTTTCGCGCGAAGGATAATACGCGCCGTTGTAATAGCCGCCCCAGAGAGTATAGCCGTCGGTTCCCCACTGCTCACGGCAGATGGCAAAGCCGGAAACGCCGAACTTCTCGTGCATAAGCTCTATCGAGAAGGAATCGAGCAGCCACGAGCCGACCGAGTCGGGATATTTTCCGAAACGCTTTTTGAAGCTCTCCATAGCCTCGGTCACAAGGAGTCTTTTCTCATCCTCGGTGTAGGACATGAGAAAGCCCGGGCAGACGTGCCAGTCCCATTCAAAGCCGGGACGACCGCGCCACTTTATGCCGACTGCCTCGCAGAGCGGCTGAACGACCTCGAACCAGAAGCCGAATTCTGTCGTTCCGTCGTTCGCCTCATCGATAAGCGGCTGGAACTCGGGCTGATTCAGCGCGTCGTACTGAAGAAGTATCGTATTGCGAAGCGCGTACTTCTTGTTGAGCTTGATCTCCTCGCGAAGGGTCTTCGTGAGGTCGAGCGAACGGTCGCGCGGCTCTTTTCCGCGCACAAAATTTATTATGTTTACTATATTTGACATTGTTTTACCATCACTCTCGAATTGCGACTGATACTCGCAGCTCAGAGCTGTCCTTTCACTGTTTCACGGCATTTTGCCGCTTCCATGATATGAAATAGGGGTATTTTGCAGGCTGTGCGGAGAATATCGACAATACTTGAGAAGCCGATTTTCCGACGTTTATGAGAAAAAGCTGCCGCATTGCGGCAGCTTTTCCATTTAATAAACTTAGTCCTGCTTGGGAGCCTCAACAGGGCAAACGCCTGCGCAGGAGCCGCACTCGATGCACTCGTCTGCGTTGATCTCGTACTTGCCGTCGCCTTCCTTAATGCAGCCGACGGGACATTCGTCCGCGCAAGCACCGCAAGCGATGCAATCGTCACCGATCTTGTATGCCATTTTCAGATAACACCTCCATCTAAAATGTTTACTTAATAATTGTACCACATTTTTTTGAAATTGCAATAGGAAAACGAAAAAATTTATAATAAATTCATATTTCCCGGACTCGATACACAGGTGTTATCGTGCTTTTCGAAATTTTCAAAGGGCTCAGCGGTGCAGAAAACCGAATATCCCGCTCTTTTTTACCTCCTCGGTCTCGAGCGAGAGCAGGTCGTAGCCGGTATCGGCAACAGCCCTTTCAAGCGCGTCTCGGTCGAGCGGCTTTTCGGAGAGGATAACCGTTTCTCCCTTCGAATGAGACGAAGAAACCTTCTTAACGTCAAAGCTCTTTCTTATCGTGTCGTTCATATGTGCCTCGCACATACCGCACATCATGCCGTCGATCTTGCAGGTCGTTCGGATCATCTTAAAGCATCTCCTTTGTTTTATGCGAAAGCGGCAGACCTTCGCAGACCCAAAGGGTCGCCGTCTGCCGCCTCGATCATTTGTTTTTCGCTCTGTTTTTGAGCCATCGGCGCGCCGCGCGCTTTACAAGGCTTCGGATCAGTATAAATCCGAGGCTCAGTGCCGCGGCGAGCAGGAATTCGGCAGTGAAAAGCATTGCCCGATCAATTGTGCTTGCCGTGGCACGCCCCTGCCATGCTGCAATGCGCACAGTTCGCGCCGCAGCTCGACTTACCGCGCTTTTTATCACGGATGAGCGTATAGATTATGTAGGCTGATATACCTGCGAGGGCTATTGCTATCAGGATCGTTGCAAGCATTTTTTGATCATTCCTTTCGATAACTGCTTTTAGATTATTTGCTTACCTTTACCTTTTCGGTGAGGGTCGTTGCTTCCTTGTAGGGGCG